>CAWVXN010000065.1:0-10577 GCA_963933695.1 uncultured Myxococcales bacterium
CTTCACCCGTTCGGTCACGTTGATGGAAGGGCTGGAAAAGGCCGGGGTACAGGACGTGCGCGGTGTCTGGCATCACGAGGCAGGCTCCGGCCGTACGTTCGTCGTGGTGGCCATTAAACAGCGGTTCTATGGCCATGCGACGCAGGCAGGCCTGATGGCAAGCCAGCTCAACCCCGCGACCTATTGCGGGGCCTTCGGCGGGATTCGGCGGCTCTTCAGCCAGGTCCCCGAGGCCCGGGCCCGGGGCTACGACCCCGGCCGTTTTTCGTTCAATGTCGCCGGCGGACGCTGCGAGGCCTGCCAGGGCGGCGGAAGTCTGCGCGTCGAAATGCACTTTCTGCCCGACCTCTTCATCACCTGCGAGGTGTGTGCCGGAAGACGATACAACCGGGAGACCCTGGGCATCACCTACAAGGGCCGAAGCATTGCCGACGTACTGGAAATGACCGTGGAGGAGGCCGTCGGGTTTATGGAGAATGTCCCCTCGGTGCGCCGAGCGTTGCAGGCCCTACTGGATGTCGGCCTCGACTATCTCCGCTTGGGCCAGCCGGCGACGACGCTTTCCGGTGGCGAGGCCCAGCGCGTAAAGCTCGCCAAGGAACTCGCCCGGCGCAGCAGTGGCCAAACCCTCTACCTTCTCGACGAACCCACCACCGGCCTGCACCTATCCGATGTGCGCCGGCTAATCGAACTCTTGATGCGCTTGGTCGCCCGGGGCAATACAGTCCTTGTCGTGGAGCACCATCTCGATGTCATCAAGTGCGCGGACTACGTTGTCGACATGGGCCCCGAAGGCGGGGGCCTCGGGGGCGAAATCGTCGCCCAGGGCACTCCGGAAGACGTGGCGCGATGCGCACGTTCCTATACCGGGAAAGCCCTGGCCGAACTTTTCGCCTCAACCCAGGGAAAGCGCTGATCGAGTCACAAGGACTCGCCCGGCCATTTCCCCTGCACGCAAACCAGAGCCCGAACCCATGAACTCGCCAAACGAAAACCTGCCCACCGCCGACCAGGAGCCGGAAGAGATCTTCCCGAGCCCCATGACCGCCGTGGGCCTCTCCCTAGCCGGACTCTTCGCCTCCTCCTTCGTCGCTTCGTTGGCCTTGGCCAGCGGGCTAATCGAATCCACATCGCTGATGGCCGCCATGGGGATCGGCTATGCACTGGGACTCGGCGGGGTGGCGACCCTCGCGAGCCAGCGGGTCGCCCAGCCCCACAGCCTGCGCCTGGGGCTCCAAGGCTTTTCACCCTCACTCCTGGGTGCGCTTTTCTGTCTGCTGCCGGTGGTTCTTCTAGTCAGTGAAATCGACAACTACTGGAAGATCCTGATGCCCATCACGCCGGAGTTCGAAGCACTGCGCCAAGAGATGAACCTCTTGATGAATCCCGACTCCCCGTTCGCCGCGGCGGAAACCGCCACCGTCGCCCTGGGCATCGTACCCATCGTCGAGGGCTTCTTCTTTTTCGGCGTCATCATGCAGGGTTTGGTCTCTCGCATGGGGCGCCTGCGCGGGCTCTTCCTCACCGCGGTTCTCTACTCCCTCGTCCACTTCCCGGCTTCGGGGGCCCCGGGCGATACCCTCGTTCCGCTGACCAGTTGGCTAATCCTTGGCACCTTGATGGGACTTTCGCGCCTGGCGAGCGGCTCGATCCTGCCCCCCATCGGACTGGCCGCGGGGTTTTCTGCCATCCACCTGATCGCGAACTCTGGCCAGGAATGGTTTTCGATTCCAGGCTTCAACGCGCCGGGCGAACACACTTCGGGGCTACTTCTGTTGCTTGCGCTCTGCTCGGTGGGCCTGGGTGTCCGGCAACTCTGGCAGGAGGCCCTGGAACAGCCCACGTCGATTCCCATTCCCAAGGAGTCTCCCCACGCCCACGAAGAAGAAGAAGACGACGACGGGGGCTTCTTTTTCTGATCTCGCCGGGGTAGAACCGCCTATCCGGCTGACTCCGGGGGCCACTTCAAGTCGGCACCGAGCAGAGGCTCCAGACCGAGAACAATCGCCCGGTGGACTTCCTCGGGGGTGCCCACCACCGGAACGCGAACCAAGTAGGGGCGCTCGATCTCGGCGTATATCTCCGCCACCTGAGTCAGGAAATCCTCCCGTTCATAGGCACGGTTGAGACTTTCCCCCCGCGCCCGAACGCGGCCCAGGCCCAGACTTGCCGAGGCCTCGAGAAGGACCGCCGCAGTGGGAAGCGGGAAGAGCCCCTCGTTGCGCTCGAGAATCGCGGCAGGAGAAAGACCGCGTGCACCCTGGTAGGCAACGTTGGAAAGGTAGTAGCGGTCGGTGATCACGACATCGCCTCGAGCCAGGGCCGGCGCGATCAGTTCCCGAACATGCTCTTTACGATCCTCAAGAAAACAATCGAGTTCGTCCTGGAGGGAGATCGCGGTGCCCTGGCTCGACAGCTTCCGGATTTTGGCTCCGTGTGGCCCGTCCGTCGGCTCTCGGGTGGTGACCACAGTGTGACCCTCCCGGCGAAGGGCAGCGGCGAGTAACTCCACCTGAGTGCTCTTACCGGCTCCGTCGATGCCCTCAAAGGCAATCAGCCATCCCTGTTCCGAATTCAAGGAATCTCCTCACTTAACATTCACACTGCGCACAACACAGACAACGCGCACAACACACAACACTCAATACTCAACACTCACAACGCGGACAACGGTCTCGCGCCCGCCGAGTCTGGCACGACGACCCGCTCGCGTCGACGGGTGCCCGGTCCTCCTTAGTGAACACCCAGCAACGGGTCACCGGTGAACGCCCGGGCTCTGGCCACGCTCAGAGTCCACACAAGAGCCCCCTGACCCGATTCAATCGGGCACGCGATTTGCTCTAACAAGCCTCGTCGTCAACCGACGATGACCCGCCTCACCCCTTTAACGGGACCGGGGGCTGGCGGGTGCCCGAGTCGCCGGGCGGGAACACAGGGTTCGGAGTGGGCCGTGAACGGGGTGAGGCCCTCTCCGAGTATCCGCCCGGCGGCTCATTTTTTCAATTCGCAACCTTCAATTCGCAACCCTCAATTCCCAACCTTCAACGCTCCACCCTCAACCTTCCCTCAACGCTCAACCTTCCCTCAACGCTCAACGGATCACTCCACCCGAGCAGCCAGGCACAGACAGGCACCCACAGCAAATCAGAGTGAGGGTGAAAAGAGTGAAGGTGAGAGAGTGAGAGTCAAAAGAGTGATGGATGAGAGTGGCGGATGAGAGTGATGGATGAGAGTGATGGGTGAGAGTGATGGGGCCACCAAGAGTCGACGAGAGCCTATGGGAGTTGATGAGAGTTGATGAGAGTCAATCTCGTAGAGGTCACCCAGGCCCTCAACGAAAAACACCCCAACCACCGAGCTCGAGAGCCCGGCTTTGGGGTGTTTTTGATCTGAATTGATACCGTCCGGTATTTGCAAGGAACGGTTTAAGCGCGGCTATATGCGCCCCAACCAACTCCTTTGGAAATCCCGAACATCCCCGCACCGAACCGGCCAAAAGGTCGGTTCAGTGCGAAGTCAATCTATTTACGGCACGAGCATGAACGCGATCAGCAGTCCATAGATGCCAATGGACTCGATGAGCACCATACCAAGAATAAAGTTGGTGAACATCGCGCCTGCGGCACCGGGATTACGCGCGATACCGGCAGTGGTATTACCCGCGGTGATCCCCATTCCGATTCCGCAGCCCAAACCCGCCAAGCCAATCGCTATGCCGGCGCCAATCGCCTTGCCGGCATTCATCCCCGTCTCTGCTCCACCCCCAGCGGCCCCATCCGCCGCCAAAGCGAGGGCCGGGAATGCAGCCATCACGAGTATCCAAAAAAACGTACGAGTCATGATTTTCAAGTTCTTCTCCTTCTGAGCTGTGCGCCGGGTTCTCTCCCGGACGATGAAAAATTCAATTCAACCCTAATGGGGTTCTTCCAAGGCCTGGCCGATGTAGATCATGGTCAAAAGCGCAAAGACAAAGGCCTGCAGGAAAGCGACAAAGAGACCCAAGCCCATAAAAACGGCTGGGATCACCACGGGGACGATTCCGATCCAAACACCCACCACCGCGTGATCAGCGAACATATTCGCGATCAAGCGGACCGTCAGGGTGATGATGCGCGCGACGTGCAGAATCAGTTCAAGGGGCAGGAACACCGGGGTCAGAACACGGACATGATACTCCTTGCCCCCGATATTCAGATGCATCATAGCCGGGCCCATAAACTGGTAGATGTATTTCCATCCGTGTTGACGGATCCCGATGTAGTTATAGGCACCAAAGGAAATCAGTGCCCAGGCTGCAGCGGTGTTCACGTTCCCTGTTGCGGGCTCCCCGAGGCCAGGGATCAGGCCCGAAACATTTCCAATCAGGATAAAGAAGAAGATCGCTCCCACTAGGGGGAAATACGATCGGTAACCCTCACCGATAATCGATCGCCCTTGGTCGGCGAGGGCTTCGACAAGAATTTCAAAGACATTGCGCAGGGAAAACCCTGGGTCGGGAACGGCGCCGTCGGCGGCCCCCGCAAGGCGACTCCGCACGATCACCCCAGCAGTGAGAAGCAGGACCACCACCAACGCGGTCGCCTGAATAACCGGAGGAACCTGAACGTGACCTTCAACGAAGCTGTAGAGATTCATCCCCAGTTCCTAGCCCCGCACTTGTGCGGATCGATTGAACGCTTTACGCGTGGTCCAAATTATCTGAGAGATCACTGGAACAGTAAGGCCAACGACAAGTCCGACGGGCGCGAGACCCATCCGAGTCAACAACGCCAGACCCCCCGCAAGAAAACCAAGTCGAAGGACGGCCATGATCATCCAGGAGCCACCCTTGACCCCACCGGATTCCGCTGCTTCAAAAAACCGAACGGCGCCCTGATAGAGCCAATGGTAATTGAAGAGTCCAAGCCCGGTGCCGGCGATCACGGCGATGCCTTGCTCTGCTGAACCCACCACCGCAAAAAGGGCCGCTGTGAGAAGCCCCAATCCGATCATGAGTTTTATGGCGAAATCTTGATGCAACTGAAAATGTCTCCGTTCTGATCTTGCCGGTGTTCTCTATCGCTCGCTTTTGTTGTCCGATGTATTGGTCGGATCCGAATCCCCATCGACCGGGGGGCGCATCCGAACCAACCGCAATATGAAAGCTCCAAAACCAATCGCGAAACCGATCAGAAGTCCGACGGGTGCCGACTCCCACTGACGATCTGCAAGGTATCCGAATCCAGCCCCGACTGGAATCGCCAGGACAGCTTCCATTGCACCCTGGTACTTGGCGCCTATCCCGGCCGTATAGCGATCACTCAATGAGCTGTTCGATTTTCCGGATTCGCCGTTTTTCATCCTTGCTTCTTTCAGTTCTCTCTGTTCGCTCTGTTATTTGTATTCGCTCGATTCTCCAAGCGCGGTCACGAGGACAAGTTTCGGCGAGCCGTTCGCCTGACCGTGCGTAAATTCTTTCTGAGAGCAATCTCCACTCGGGTCGCCGTGGGGCGTCTCGACCTAGAGCGGCTTGGATGAAAGCGGTTCGGGTTCCAGTTCTACTTCTACTTCGACGAGCACCGCGACCAACACCGCGAAGAATCCCAAGAGCCACTCTCACCTGGGGCCGCAGTGTTCTCGACCACGGCCCTTGAAACGGCGCGCAGCATAGCCGAACGGCGAGGGGGCCTCAACGGATCCGGGCAGCCGCTTCCAGCGCTTTTCGAGCGACTTCAAGGGTTCGGTGAATATCCGACGGGGTGTGGGCCAGGGAGACGAATCCGGTCTCATACGCCGAGGGGGCAAGGTTGATTCCGCCCTGCATCATTCGGGTGAAGAACCGACGAAAGCGCCCTTCGTGGTTCTCCTGGGCCTGGGCGAAGCACTCGATAGGTCCAGGATGGAAGGAGAACCCGAACATTCCACCCACGGATGTGGTGGTTAGCTCCACCCCCACCTCGTCGGCGTGGCGTTGAAGCCCCTGGGCTAGGGCCTGGGCACGGGCTCCCAGCTGCTCATAGACCCCCGGCTCCTCGAGACGTTCGAGGGTCGCCAGGCCCGCCGCCATGGCGACGGGATTGCCCGAAAGAGTGCCCGCCTGATACACGTCACCGGCCGGGGCCACCTGGCGCATCAAATCGTTGCGCCCTCCGTAGGCCGCTGCTGGCATTCCCCCACCCACGATTTTGCCCAGGCAGGTCAGATCTGGACGCACTCCATAGAGGCCTTGCGCGCTTCCCTTGGCCACCCGAAAGCCGGTCATGACCTCGTCGAAAATCAACAGCGCACCCTCGGCATCGCAGAGGGTGCGCAGTCCCTTGAGAAAACCCGGGCGCGGGGGGATGCAGCCCATATTGCCCGCGATGGGCTCAACGATGATGCACGCAATCTCGCCCGGCCAACGCGCAAAGGCCTCGGCCACGGCTTCAAGGTTGTTATAGGGCGCCTGGACGGTGAGCTCGGTCATCGCCGCCGGCACACCCGGCGAACCCGGAATGCCCAAGGTCGCCACACCGCTCCCGGCACCCACAAGCAGCCCATCCGAGTGTCCGTGATAACACCCCTCGAACTTCAGGACACGATCCCTGCCCGTGCAACCCCGGGCCAGGCGAATCGCGCTCATGGTAGCCTCGGTCCCCGACGACACCATCCTGACTTTCTTGACCGAGGGCAGGGCGCGGCAGATCGCTTCCGCAAGCTGGGTTTCGATTTCCGTGGGCGCCCCAAAACTTGTCCCGCGCTTCATCACCTCGCGCATGGCCTTGAGAATCGCCGGAGCGGCATGCCCCAGAATCAGCGGACCCCACGAGCCCACGTAGTCGATGTATTCGTTGCCATCGATATCCCAGATCCGAGAGCCCTTGCCCCGATCGATGAAAAGCGGCGTCCCCCCCACCGAGCCAAAACCGCGAACCGGGCTGTTTACCCCTCCCGGAATCACGCGCTTGGCCGACTTGAACGCCTCGCGGGATGCCTTGAGGTCTGAACCGGTCTTCGACTTTTTCTTGGCGGCCAGAGTCCTCTACTCCTCGGTCGCCGAATCGTCACCCGTATCGGTACCGGTACCGTCCGCGCTATCGGTATCAGTGGTGATGTCGGTATCGCTGGTATCGGTAGTGGTGTCGGTGGTGTCGGTATCGGTATCAGTCGCGTCCGCGGTCGCCGCGTCACCCTCGGCCAGGCGGGCCAGAGCGACCAGTCTTTCCTGGGAGCCAAGCTTCATGACTCGGACGCCTTGGGTTGCGCGCCCCATGACGGAAATGCCCGAGACGGGACAACGAAGCATCTTGCCACCGTCCGTAATCAGCATGACGTGATCCCCGTCGCCTACCTGGGCTACACCGACAACATTGCCGTTGCGCGGCGTTGCCTTGATGTTGATGATCCCCTGGCCTCCCCGGCGCTGCACCCGGTAATCCTCTAGGCGCGTTCGCTTGCCGTAACCGTTGGCGGTGAGCGTAAGAATCGTGGCTCCCGGAGCGAGCACCTTCATGCCCACCACCGCATCCCCCTGGCCCAGGGCAATGCCGCGCACACCCACCGCCGTGCGGCCCATGGGGCGAATGTCGCCTTCTTCGAAAAGAATCGCTTTTCCGCTCTGGCTCGCGACCAGGATCGAGCTGTCGCCCTTGGAACGCTCGGCCGCGATCAACTCGTCTCCCTCAGTTAGGCCAACGGCGATAATGCCTCCACGGCGCGGGTTCGAATACGCGCTCAGCGAAGTTTTTTTGACTACGCCCTTACGCGTACACAGAACCACACACTCGTCCGCACCCACTTCGTCGAAGCTTCGTACCGGGAGCATGGTTTGAACCACTTCCCCCTCGCCGAGTTGCAGCGCGTTTACGATCGCCTTGCCCTTGGCTGCCCGGCCCAATTGGGGCAGAGCGTGCACCTTGAGCCAATGCAAGCGGCCCCGATTGGTGAAGAAAAGCAGATACGCGTGGGTCGACGCCACACCCAGGTGACGCACGAAATCTTCGCTCCGTGTCTCCATGCCCCGGGCCCCCTTGCCTCCCCGACGCTGGGCACGGTAAAGGGTAAGGGGGTTACGCTTGATGTACCCCAGGTGGGAGAGGGTGACGACCATATCCTCTTCGACGATGAGGTCTTCGTTCGTAATACCATCAACCGCGTCGACAATAACCGTCCGTCGCGCATCACCGAAACGAGCCACCACTTCGCGCAACTCGCCCACGACAACCTCAAGAATTCTGGCATCGCTCGCCAGCAAATCTTTCAAGTCGGCGATCTTGGCCCTCAACTCCTCCAGCTCTTCGATGACTTTCTGCCGCTCCATGGCGGTCAGCGAGCGCAGGCGCATTTCCAGAATCGCCTGAGCCTGGCGCTGGGAGAGCCCAAAACGCTCTTCCAGTTGGGCACGCGCCGTAGCGGTATCCGCCGAAGCTCGAATCAGCGCGATGATCTCGTCCAGGTTGTCCAGGGCGACAACGAAGCCCTCGAGGATGTGTGCGCGTTCCTCGGCCCGGGCCAGATCGTAGATTGCCCGGCGAATCACCACTTCCTTCCGGAATTCGATGAAATGACGGAGCGCCTGCTTGATGGAAAGTGTCTGGGGACGACCGCCGACGAGAGCCAACAGGTTCACGGCAAACGTCGTCTGCAGGGGAGTCATCTTGTAGAGCTGGTTGAGGATTATGTCTTCGGAGGCGTCGCGTTTGAGTTCAACGACAATGCGCATTCCCTCGCGGTTGGACTCGTCACGCAGGTCCGAGATGCCCTGGATGCGGCCATCCCGCACGAGGTCGGCCATTCGCTCCAAGAGAAGTGACTTGTTGACCTGGTAGGGGATCTCTGTCACGACGATCCGCATCCCGCGCTTGGTTTCTTCGAAACCGGCCTTGGCTCGGAGGGTGAGGTGGCCGCGGCCCGTCGCAAAGTAGTTGCGAATCCCATCGACACCGCAAAGCATCGCGCCGGTGGGAAAATCCGGCCCCGGCATCTTCTCAAGCAAATCGTCCAGAGTGCAATCCGGATTCTCGGCCTCGAGCATAAGCGCTTCGCTGAGTTCGGTCAGGTTGTGGGGAGGGACATTGGTCGCCATGCCCACTGCGATTCCCGCCGAACCATTGGCGAGCAAGTTGGGAAAGCGTGCCGGAAGAACCACAGGCTCTTCCATCTGACCATCGAAATTTTCGGCGAAGTCCACGGTTTCGCTGTCGATATCTCGCAGCATTTCCACCGCAAGAGGGTCCAGTCGGGCCTCGGTATACCGATAGGCCGCCGCCGAATCGCCGTCGATGGATCCGAAATTACCTTGACCGTCCACCAGGGGGTAACGGAGGGAAAAATCCTGAGCCATCCGCACCATCGCCTCGTAGACCGCGCTGTCGCCGTGGGGGTGGTAGTGCTTGAGGACCTCGCCGACTACACCCACGGATTTCTTGTGGGGGCGGCTGGGAAGCAGCCCTTCCTGGTTCATCGCGTAGAGAATTCGCCGATGAACCGGCTTCAGTCCGTCGCGAACATCGGGCAGGGCCCGGCTAATGATGACCGACATGGAGTAGGCGAGAAACGAACTCCGGACCTCGTCTTCAATATTGATCCCGTCGACCGAGCCGCCAGGGGGCTCGCCTTCGGGGTTTTCAATTTCTCCGTCTACGGGTTCGTCAGCCATGCTCTTCCCTAAACGTCAAGGTTTTCGACGTTGAGCGCATTCTCTTCAATAAATCGGCGGCGGGGTTCGACCACCTCCCCCATCAGGGTCGTGAAGACATCGTCGGCCTCGACAATATCATCCACGCGCACTTGCAGAAGAACCCGATTCTCCGGCTTCATCGTAGTTTCTTCCAACTGCTCAGCGTTCATTTCACCCAGGCCCTTATAGCGTTGGATCGAGACTCCCTTGCCCCCACGTTCAAGGACACGCGCGAGCAAATCCACGGCACTCGACAGGATGAGGGGCTCGTCGCTGCCCAGGGCGAGGCGGTAGGGGGCTGGACCAATCGCGTCGAAATCGGACTGACACCGGAGGATGCGCTGAAAATCAACGGACTGGACTGTCGCGAGATCAAGCACCGTCCGGAGTTCCTGCCCGCCCCGGCGCATCTTGGCCACCAAGCGAAAAACATCGTTCTCGCGGTCTTCTTCGACTGTCCATTGGATGACGCCGACGTCTTCCCCGTAAGCGCGGATCAACTCCGCTTGGATCTTTGGACCGACCTGTTCAAGCAGTTGCTCCCCGTCTGCCAAAGCGGATGCATCAGGTAAACCCACCGTCCCTGCGGAATCAATGATCCGTTCGTCGAACAGACGGACGCTAAAACGATCGAGCATTTTCTTGCGGACGCTGGCCGAGCGAAGCAAGTCCACCAGGGTCTCACTCTCTACTGTTTCGCTACCGATTTCCACCACCGCCTCGGCTAGACCCAGATCGAAGAGGTAGTCGTCCAGAGATGCGTCGTCCTTAATATAACGACTCTGCTTGCCCTTTTTGGCCTTGTAGAGCGGAGGCAGCGCAATGTAGAGATAGCCGGCCTCGATCATCGGGCGCATTTGGCGGTAAAAGAAAGTTAGGAGCAGAGTGCGGATGTGCGAACCATCGACATCGGCATCGGTCATGATGATGATCTTGTGAT
>CAWVXN010000066.1:0-10525 GCA_963933695.1 uncultured Myxococcales bacterium
GGAGGGCTTTGCTCGAGCCGGCGGAACCGAAATTCTTCAGGGCACGGACATTCGCGTAGCGGGCGAGAGCGCGGTTTT
The DNA here is from genome assembly GCA_963933695.1 of uncultured Myxococcales bacterium. GTDB lineage: Bacteria > Myxococcota_A > UBA9160 > UBA9160 > UBA4427 > JAZXM01. The sequence goes on from CAWVXN010000066.1 coordinate 79, forward strand.
CGGCATCACCGAAGTTCAGCGAGGACTCTTTCCCATGGCGGGGTCCGCTGTGCGTCTGCGCCGCCAGATCGGCTATGCAGTCGCCGCCGAGATGCTTCTGGCAGGCGAGGACCTTCCCGCCGGGCGCGCCCTCGAACTCGGGCTGATCAACCACGTGGTCCCGGATGGCACGGCCCTGAGCCGAGCGCACGAAATTGCCGAGCGCATTGCGACCAACGGTCCCCTGGCCGTGCGCGGCATTCTCGCCACTCTACGCGAGACCGAAGCTCTCGCCGAAGAGGAAGCATTCGTGATCGAACAGCGACACGGCCTGAAGGTCATGGCGTCCGAGGACGCCGTCGAGGGGCCGCGTGCATTTTTCGAGAAAAGGGCTCCCGAATTCAGAGGCCGTTAGCCCCCAACGCTAACCGGGGGAGTCACAAGGGAGCTCTAGCTCTCCCGCTCCTCCATCACGCGTTCCACGGTGTCCACAATGGCCACAGTGCGCGGATCGAGTTCGACGTTCAACCGGTCGCCCAGTCGCTTTTGTCCGAGCCGGGTGAGGCGCAAGGTCTCCGGAATCAAGTGTACAACGAAGGACCCGTCAGCCGTCGCATCGCAGACTGTGAGACTCGAGCCATCGACGGCGATGAACCCCTTGTTGAGGACGTACTTCATCCACGAAGACGGAACCCCTATACCCAGCACGCAAACGTGCCCCTCTTTGCGGGCGAGTACGACTTCGCCTTGGCCGATGACGTGACCCGAAACATCGTGCCCCCCCACCTCGTCGCCCACACACGCGCTGCGCTCCACGGCCACTTGGTCGCCAGCCTGCAACGCACCCAGGGTGGTCCGGTCCAGGGTCTCTCGAATTGCGTCAAAGGACACCCGGTGTCCTTCAATGGAAACCACTGTCTGACAAACACCGTCGATGGAAACGCTCGCACCGACTTCGAGGCCGTCCACCCGCTCGGCGTCGAGAGTAACGGCGTAGGTCAGAAGATCGAGCTCGCGGTGAACCGAAGTCACCCCGTATGTGCCTTGAACGATCCCGGTAAACATTTGGCCCTTTCTCCGCCCAAAGACAGCCCGGAGCGGCCTCTCCAGACACGGATTTCAACTCTGAATGTCGCTGCCCGCCCGCTTCTGCGCAAGCACACAGGATGTCGGCTAGGGTCGATCGGTGCCTGTTCACGACACCGATACCCTCGTCGCCCGTCTGGACGAGTTTCCCAGGGAGAGGCTCGCCCACCTCCCCACGCCCCTGCAATTCCTGCCCCGCCTCAGCGAAGCCCTGGGCGGACCGCCCATCTGGATCAAACGAGACGACTGCACAGGGTTGGCCATGGGTGGAAACAAGGCGCGTAAGCTCGAATACCTGATGGGGGCAGCTCGGGCCGAGGGCTGCGACGGCGTGGTCACCTTTGGGGCGGTCCAATCCAACCACGCGCGCCAAACCGCAGCGGCGGCGGCGGCCTTGGGGTTGACTTGCGATCTCATCCTCGTCACCGATGTCGACTACCGGGAACCCGCCTGGGAAGTCTCGGGGAATCGACTCCTCGACGAACTTCTCGGAGCAAAAATCCATATTGAGAACGATGCGGCCGCGGCCGGCCAACGACTGAACCTCCTTCTCGAAGCGGCCCAAACCAACGACCGGCGACTCTCCGTCGTCCCCATCGGCGGATCCAGTGCCACGGGTGCCCTGGGCTATGTGGGCTGCGCGGCAGAGTTGATGATGCAAATCGCAGATTGGAGCACCGCCCCCAGTAGCCTTGTCCACGCCACTTCGAGCCTCGGCACCCAGGCCGGGTTGCTGATCGGCCTGCAGGCGATGGACAGCTCGATCTCCCTGCGAAGTGTCAACGTATCCGCCCCCGAGGATCGACCAAGCTCCGCCGAACTCCGAACTCTGTGCGATGCCACCGCATCGCTCTTTGGGGTTGAGCCCCCGGCCGAAGACCGCCTATGCATCGAAGGAGGATTTCTCGGGGCAAGCTATGGAGTGCCCACCCAGGCTATGCAAGAGGCCGTAGAATCCCTCGCTCGACTCGAGGGGATCCTGCTCGATCCGGTCTATACGGGGAAGGCCATGGCCTGGCTCTTCCATACCATCCGCCAGGGGCATCTCGACAACGAGCGCCCTGTAATTTTCCTTCATACCGGGGGCAGCCCCGGGCTTTTTGCCTACCAGCAATTCCTGGCGGCGCGCCCAGCCCACTGATTCAGCACCAAGGCGGTGCGCCAGGCGAGTCGATAGTTCCAGTCCCCAGAATCTGCCCACCCCAGTCAGGGCGAAGGCTACGGGTGTCGTGACGCGGGATCCGAGGTGTCTACGCTCGCCCGGACGGGCCGGGTCGGATAGCTTCGCTCCCCATGCCCTCTCCTAACCGACCGATCCATGTGGTAGAAGATGTCCGCTTTCAAGCCCACCGGTCGCCCTCCGGGCACCCCGAACGACCCGAACGCCTGGTCGCTGTCTCCCGAGCCCTGGCTCGCCACTCGGCCCACCTCCAAGCAATGACGCCGCGCTCGGCCACCCCGGATGAAATCCTGCGTATCCATAGCCAGGATCACTACAAGCAGATCGAGCGGGCCGCCGCTCGGGCACCCGGGCACTTGGATGCCGACACCTTCGTCTCCGAGCGCAGCCTCGAAATCGCGCGCTTGGCAGCGGGTAGCACGGTCGACCTCGCCCTGCGCGTCGCCCGCCGGGAGGCAAAGTACGGGATTGCCGCAGTGCGGCCCCCGGGCCACCACGCTGAGGCCGGCCAGCCCATGGGCTTCTGCCTCTTCAACAATGTCGCCATAGCGGCCCGGGCCCTCCAGGCAGAACTCGGCATGGACAAAATCCTGATCCTCGACTGGGACGTCCACCACGGCAACGGGACCCAACACTCCTTTGAGAGCGACCCCTCGATCCTCTACGCATCCCTGCACCAGTACCCCCACTACCCGGGCACGGGTGCCTTCGACGAGGCGGGGCGGGGCGCCGGCCTGGGCGCCACCGTCAACTTGGCGATGCCTCCGGGCTGTGGTGATCTGGAGTACGTGGGCCTGGCCCATCGGGTCCTGGTCCCCGTCATTCGGCGCTTCGCTCCCGAAATGATCCTGGTTTCCTGCGGCTTCGATGCGCACCGAGACGATCCCCTGGCCTCTATGAATCTCAGTGGAGAGGGCTACCGGGAAATGACCCGGGTGGTGGCCGAGCTCGCCGACGAACTCTGTGAAGGCCGGCTCGCCTTCGTCTTGGAGGGCGGATATGCGCCCTCGGGGCTCGAAGAGGGCACCGAGGCCGTGGTCGAAGCCCTGCTCGATCCAACATCCCAGGGCCCGACCGTCCCCGAAGCGCCAGCAGGAAGTCGTCTTCACACGCTGGTGGAGGCCGCCGCTGCGGTCCACGGCCACCGGCACCGGGATATCGGGGCGCCCTGACTTCGAGGGCCACAGCGAGGCCACAAACCGAGCTGTCGCCGAGCCTTCGGCCAACCCCGCCATGGGAACTCATCCCACCACTGCTTGAACCCGAGGCACCAAGGGATAAACCTTTATAACCGGAATCCCCATCCCGGCCCAAGGAGACAGTTTTGCCTTTTGATCGCCCAACCGGCATCGCAAAGGAGAAAACAAGGGGAAAGTCGAGGCCGAGAAGCCTAGACCTGCCGGAAAGACAGAGGAAGAATTGAACTCACAACGAATAAAACCCACGACAAACCTTGATTTTGCTTCCCAAGCCAAGACGATTGGGGTATAAAAAAGGTGTTGTGGGATGAAGTGGGATCAAGTGGGTCGCAAACCTCGGAAACGGACTCCCGGCAACCAAAAGAGCGAAACCCAATGGGGCAAGCAAAGAGACCGCTTGGCGAGGATAAAGGCAGAATTGGTGGGAAAAGCATTCTCCTACGCGAAGAGCGCAATCGTTCTCCACTCGGGGCCATTCCCCGAACCGAGTCTCCAGCACCCCGTTGAATCCCTAACTCATTTCGCGCCACCGGCCACGGAAAACGGAGCAACCAAAGCATGTTTCGAGGCCGCTTCTTACACACCATGGATACTAAGGGACGCGTGAGCATCCCGTCAGGTTTCAGAGTGGAAATTCAACGTCGTAGTCAAAATGACCCAATCCTGGCCAGCCAGGGATCGCATCTTGCCCTCTTTCCCGCCGACGAGTGGGAGAAGAAAGAGGAGACCCTGCTGGGACTCTCGGAATTCGACACCGACGCCCAGGACCTGCAGAGGATCATGGTCGGAGAGGCCAGCGACAGCCCCCTGGACGCCCAGGGAAGGATTCTGGTTCCGACTCTGATGCGAAAAGAGGCGGAGCTCGCGAGTAAGGTTTTGGTCATCGGCGTACTCAATCGAATCGAGCTCTGGAATCCGGAGCGGTACGAAGAAAAGAAACGAATGACTTCCCTGCGTTACGAAGAGATCAACAGAAACGTCGATCCCAATCGTCAACAGCCGGGAGACTAAACGTTTTTGGGGGGAAGTTGGAGCGTGTGCTCCAACAGAGAGGTTGGGGTGTCCTCGAAACACTAATAAAGGCGGCAACGTGCTTACTGGGGGGTACGCGTTGTTGTCAAAGTGGTTCGAGGCACCCCATTCTCTTCTCTGCCCCCGGGTAGCCCTATCCCGGGGCGAGTTCGGGGGATACCCCACTTCGTGAGCGCTGACTTTCACCACGTGCCCGTGCTGCTCGAAGAGAGCGCCGAATACCTCCATCTCAAACCCGGCGCGATCATTCTGGATGGCACCTTGGGCGGCGGAGGTCACGCCGAGGCAATCCTGGAACGGATCGGCCCGGATGGCATTCTGGTGGGCTTGGATCTCGATCAGCAGGCGCTCATGGCCAGCACATCGCGCTTGGCGCGGTTTGGCGATCGAATTCGCACGGTCCAATCGTCGTTTCGGCATCTGGATACGGCCCTGGGCAAACTGGGCATCGAAGGGGTTGATGGGGTTCTGCTGGATTTGGGCGTCTCCTCATACCAACTGGATGCACCGGATCGAGGCTTTCGTTTTGGCGATGCCGCCGCCTCCAGCACTCCCTTGGACATGCGGATGGACCCGTCCCAAGGCGTCAGCGCAGCCGATCTCCTCCAGCGGGCCTCCGCCGAGGAGTTGCAGGGTTGGTTCCAGCGCTACGGCGAGCTCCCCGGATCCCGGCGCCTGGCCAAAGCCATCACTCAGCGCCGAGTCCGGCAGCCGCTTCGAACCACGGCCGACCTGCTTCAGGTTATCGAGGAGGCGGGGGTGGGCGGGGGACGGCGGCACAATCCGGCCACGCTGGTCTTCCAAGCCCTACGAATCGCGGTGAACGACGAACTCGGCGCCCTTGAGGATGGGCTCGGCGCCGCGGTCTCTATTCTTCGGCCCGGCGGTCGCCTGGTCGTCATCAGTTACCACTCGCTTGAGGACCGCATCGTCAAACACAGCTTCCGCTCTGCCGCCCGGGGATGCATCTGTCCGCCCAAGCAGCCGATCTGCAATTGCGGACGATCGCCTTCCCTCGAAGTTCTGACCCGGCGCCCTCTCCGCCCCGACACCCCAGAGACCGAGCGGAACCCTCGGGCCCGGTCGGCAAGACTGCGCGCGGCCAAGCGAATCGCGGAGGCGGCCTGATGGATCGGTCCAGGGACTCGCGGCGACGGACAGTTCGGAATCGCTCGGCGAGCCGGCCGGCCATGCTTACCCGGCTTGGCTTCCGGAAACCCGACCCACCCAACGGATCCGACCGCCGCAAGCCCGGCAAAACCAAAGGGGGCCATTCCCTCTGGGCCCGACTCAGATCCCACAATCCTCTCAACGGGCGGTTCGCCTTCCCCTCCGGACAAATATTCCCCGCTCTAGCCGTCGCCGTGCTTGTGGCCCTCGCCATGGCAGCGCTCCGGGTAGACCTGATTCGCGGCCGCTACGAAATCGGTATGGGATACCACCAGGAAGAACAACTCAACCGGCGAATCGCACGGCTCACCGCGAGCATGCGCGAACTCCGCGATCCGGCCCGGTTGGGTAAATTCGCTAAGGACATGGGCTTCGGGCCCCCCGAGCGGCTGATCGATCTGCCAGTGGACTTGAATGCGAAGCCCTCGGGCAAGGGGTCGACCGCGATTCAATTCGCCCGGCATGACCTCAACGGATCGGACCTACCATGAGGTCCCAAGCGCTGAAGTCCGCCGCTCTTCGCGTTCGAATCCTGCAAGGCCTGCTGATGGTGGGCTTCCTCGGCCTCGCAGGCCGCGCGGGCTATCTCACCATCATCGAAACCAAGGGTGGCGACCTGGGCAATCGCCAAGGCTCCCGGGGCCTGGAACTCCGCGGACCCAGGGGACTCATTCTCGATCGCGACCAACGCGAACTCGCCATCAGCATCGAGGCCCCTTCGGTTTACGTACTGCCCCAGAAATTGACCGACCGAAAAGCCGCCATCTCCGCGCTGGCGCGCATCCTCGACGTGCCCGTGCCCTCACTGACAAAGCGAATCGGGGGCAGAAAAAATTTCGTGTACATCGCCCGCTGGATTACCCAGGGGCAAGCCGACCAAATCCAGGGCTTGGATCTGCCGGGCGTGGGCCTCGAGAGCGAGCCACGCCGAACCTATCCGGCTGGCCCCCTGGCCGCTTCGGTTTTGGGCTTCGTCGACATCGACGGAACCGGCAGGCGAGGCATCGAGCAGATGATGGACACTTGGCTCCAAGACAATCCCCGTCGTATCAAGATCCAGGTCAATGCCTCGGGAGATCAGCTCGTGCGCAAAGGAATCGATTCCCGGGAAATGGCGGGCGGGGATATCGCGCTGACCCTCGACGCGGCCCTACAGGCACAAGCCGAAACCGCCTTGGCCCAGAGCATGGCGACCAGCGGGGCCCGCCGCGGTCTCGTCGTCGTAGTGGAACCGAAGACCGGCGACATCCTAACCCTTGCCGAAGCGCCCGCGTTCGACCCCAACTCTTTCAGGAACCTGAGATACGACGATACCCGGAGTCGTGCTTTTAGTGATGCCGTCGAACCCGGGTCCACCTTCAAGGCCTTTCTTGTGGGCGCCGCACTCCAAGCGGGGGTTATGGACCCACAGACCATCATCGATACGGGGGATGGAAGGCTCCGTCTTCCCGGGAAGGTCATTGAGGACAAACGAAAGATCGGGGCGACCGATGCGGCGGGTGTATTGCGTCACTCGAGCAATGTAGGCGCCGCCCTGATCGCCTCGGAACTCGGAGGGGAGCTCTACCAAGAGTCGCTGGAACGCTTCGGCTTCGGCTCGACAACGAAAAGTGGATTCCCTGCCGAGTCCGCTGGCTTGATGCGAAACTGGCAAAACTGGCAACCCGTGGACCAGGCCAATATCGCGTTTGGCCAGGGGATCAATGTCACGGCGATCCAACTGGCCATGGCCACCGCCGCCCTCGCCAACGATGGGGAACGCATGCGCCCCCGACTCATCCTCGCGAAAAAGACGCCCGTGGGTCAATGGCAGACACTTCCACCGGTCAGTGCGGGCCAGGCCATTAGCCCCGAGGCGGCTCAGAACGTCATGGAGATGCTCGAGACCGTTGTCAGTGCCAGCGGGACCGGACGCCAAGCGGCCCTCGCCGGCGTTCGCGTCGCCGGCAAGACCGGCACCGCCCAATTGCTCGACCCGAACGGATCCTACTCAAGGACCCGACACACCGCGTGGTTCATCGGGTTCGCACCCGCCGAGGATCCGAAGGTGGCCATCGTCGTGGGCTTGGAAGAGCCCAGTAATGGCGGAGGTGGGGCGGTGGCCGCACCGCTTTTTGCCAAAGTGGCCGCCGCCCAACTTGCGCGCCACGGAATTCTCACCTTTCCAGAACCAATCGCCGCCGTCGCGATTCCAAGAGAACCCATGCACCCCGCACCCCGGAACCCAATCGCCCAAGATCTCCATGAGGGCCGGCGCGGTATACGTCCCGTCGCCAAACTCGCCCTGGCGGATGCTCAACCCGCGCCCCGCACTCCCGCACAGTTCTCCGCCGGGCGGCCCGCCCCAAAACGGCCGACGAATTCCCGGCACTCGGTTCTCGTACCAAACTTTCAGGGAATCAGCCTGAATTCGGCCCGGAGCCTCGCCTCGGATGAATTCCTCGAACTGCGTTTCAGGGGCCCGGGGCGAGGTCAAGTCATCCGTCAGGACCCCGCACCGGGCACGATCCTGGGCGGCAGCCAGCGCACGGTGGTGGTGAGTTTTTCCGCGGACCAGGGGGAGGGCTGAATGCGCTTGTCCGCTCTGATCGAAACCCTCCCCGCGGAATTGTCCGCAACCGCCTGGCATCGCACGGATGCGCTGAACGACCCACTGATCCGCGGCATCTGCTACGACTCGCGTCAAGTTTCGCCCGGGGACCTCTTCGTCGCGTTGACGGGTTCGGTGAGTGATGGCCACGGCTATATCCATCGCGCCCTGGAACTCGGTGCAACGGCATTGCTCCTGGAATATATCCCCGAAGAAATCGACATCGGGGAGTGCCCGGCAGTGATCGTTCCCGACAGTCGCCGCGCCCTGGCACCGCTGGCGACCCAGTTTTTCGGCGAGCCCTCGCGAGAACTCAAACTGGTGGGGATCACCGGAACCAATGGAAAAACGAGTACCGGCTATCTCGCCGAATCAATTCTATCCGCCGCTGGCGTGCCCGTCGGTCTAATCGGCACCGTCGAGATTCGCTACGCGGATGAGAAAGTTCCCGCAGTCAATACAACGCCCGAAAGCCTGGACCTTCAGCGCACTCTTCGAGCCATGCGAACCCAAAATATCGAGGCCGTTGTCATGGAAGTTTCCTCCCATGGCCTGGAACTCGGCCGAGTGCGGGGGTGCCGATTCAATGTCGCAGCCTTTACCAATCTGACCCAGGATCATCTGGACTTTCACGCCGATATGGATGCTTACCTGGCATCGAAGGCCCGGCTCTTTCGCGACCACCTGGGAGAGGCCAGCGTGGCCGTGGTCAACCTCGATGACCCGGCGGCGGAGACTATTCTGACCACGGCCCGGGAGGCCGGTGCCACTGTGCTCCGTTGCAGTCGCCAACCCCAGTCGGACGCCGAAATCAGACTCCTGAGCTCCGAGGTTCGCTTGTCGGGAACCCTGGCCCGGGTCGACCTCAACGGGAAAACCGTCGACCTGAAAGTGCCATTGCTGGGGGACTTCAACCTCGAGAACCTCCTGGTGGCCTGCGGAATCGCTGAGGCGCTCCGAATCGACCCCAAGCACCTCGTGGCCGGTGTCAGTGCCTGTCCTCAGGTCCCCGGGCGCATGGAGGTCGTCCACGATAACGCCGAGACCAGTCCGACAGTCATCGTCGACTACGCCCACACCCCCGATGCCGTGGAAAAACTTCTCGCAGCCGTTCGCCCCCTTTGCCAGGGACGGCTCATCACGGTCTTTGGCTGCGGGGGGGATCGCGATCGGGGCAAACGCCCGCTGATGGCCGAAGCCGTCGCTCGGGCCAGCGACTTCGCCGTGGCGACCAGTGACAATCCCCGGACCGAAGATCCCCACCAGATCTTGCGCGATGTAGAGACGGGCCTGGCTTCCCTCGAGCGGTGCGACCCCGATGAACTCGAAGCCCGCGACCGCGGCTACACGGTGATCGAGAATCGGCGCAGCGCCATCGAGTGCGCCCTGGCCGTCGCCCGGCCGGAGGACACGGTTGTCATCGCGGGCAAAGGCCACGAGGACTATCAGATCGTTGGGCGGGAAAAACTCCCCTTCGACGACCGAGACGAGGCCCGCAAGGCCCTCGCCCGTCGGAGCCCGGCATGACGGTTGCTTTCAGCCCTGAGGACGCATTGAATTGGGCAAGGGGCCGCTGGGTCTCGGGCTCCGAAAAAAGCCCGTTCCTCGGAGTCGGGATCGATGCCCGAAGCATTGCCCCGGGACAACTCTTCCTGGCCATACGGGGCGAGCGCCACGATGCGCACAAATTCATCGGTGATGCCCTGGCGCGGGGGGCAACCGGATTGGTCGTCGAGGAGTCCTGGCTTTCGGAGAATTCGCCGCCCGCCGGCCCCTGTACCCTGGCGGTGACCGATTCGACTCAGGCGCTCGGTGCCCTGGCCAAAGGCCACCGGGACCGCTTCTCCGGACCCGTCGTCGCAGTCACCGGGAGCAACGGAAAAACAACCACCAAAGAATTGATTCACAGCATCCTCTCGGTTTCCGGCCCCTGTCTGAAGAATCACGGAAACCTGAACAACGAATTCGGCTTGCCTCTGACCCTGCTCGCCCGACAAGAGGAAGACCTCAAGGCGGTGGTCGAATTGGGCATGAACCATCGGGGCGAAATTGCACGACTCGCCGCAATTGCGAGACCCGACGTTGGCGTCATCACCAATGTCGGTTCCGCGCATATTGAGTTCCTGGGAAGCCGGGAAGAGATCGCGAACGAGAAGGGCGACCTGATCCCTGGGCTGGCCAACGAGGGCGTCGCCGTCCTCAACCACGACG
>CAWVXN010000067.1:0-10506 GCA_963933695.1 uncultured Myxococcales bacterium
TGGGTTTCTTTTTTATGCGCCACGGTTCATCTCCTAGGTCCTGGATTTCGGACTCAATTTCTCTTCGGAATCGGATCAGAATTCTATCACCTGAATCCCATCACTCGACATAAAATTACCGAAAAGGCGAACGCTTCAGGTTACTATCGCGCCATGTCGCTCAAGGCCTTCCGCCGGTGAGCGAGGCCCTGGACAGTCTATTCTTCCGGCTTCTCCCGTGCGGCAAGCCGATTGCTGTGCAAACCTGTCCCAATGCCTGATGTCCCCATCATCGATATAAGCCAGCCCAGTTCTTCCGATCTACGGGCTCTGGATCAGGCCTGCCAGGATCACGGATTCTTCCTGATGGCGGGACACGGTCTCGATGACTTGATCGAGCGCACATGGCAGGACACCCATCGGTTTTTCGGATCGCCCAAATCCTTAAAGGAAAACATAAGGCGCACCGAGGACCGACCCATGGGCTGGTACGACCGGGAACTCACTAAGCGGTTTCGAGACTGCAAAGAAGTTTTTGACTACATGGAACCCGAAGGCACCGCCGGGAAGCAACTGAACCGCTGGCCCGATCTGCTGCCAGGTTTTCGCGATACCCAAAGTGATTTCTTCGTAGCCTTTTCAAATCTGGCGAAAAAAACCCTGGAGCTCGTGCATTCAGCACTGGGCTCGGATTCATCCGTGGCCGAAACGCATCCAGGGAGCGCACCCACAAGCACGGTACGCCTCAACTACTACCCCATAACAGACCCGGTTCCCCCCGAAGAGCGGGGCGAGCTTCCCGCTCTCGGCGAAACGGCCCTGGGTTACCACACGGATCCGGGTGTTCTGACCCTGCTTCTCCAGGACGCCACCGGCGGTCTCCAAACCCATTCTCGAGAACAGGGATGGATTGACGTACCCCCAAGTGAGGGAACAATCGTCGTGAACCTGGCAGATTCGCTCCAAGTGTGGACGAACGACCGTTACCGAGCCGCCGTCCATCGAGTCGTGCCCATGACCGACCAGGCTCGCTACAGCATCCCGTATTTCTACAACCCTTCGCTAAAAACCGTGATTGAGCCGATTCCAGGCATCGGTGACCCAGCGCCCCACTACCGGCCCTTTACCTGGGGAGAGTTCATCCAGGCGCGTGTCGATGACAACTTCGGCGACTTGGGAGCCGAGGACACCCAGGCGGGTCATTTCCGTATCACCTAGGGCGCCTTGAATATCTCGCACCGCAGAGGCTAGCCCCGGACGAGGGAAACGCTTCGGGGAAGTATTCGCCTGAACTGTGGGCTGGCTTGGCAGAGCCGCAACGGGCTATGGCCACCGCCTAGCTTGCCTTTCTTATGCGAGTTCATTACACGGCTGAAATTATTCTCATGACCCTGTAATTCGCATTTTTGTGGCGAACATCTTCGCAATACGGGCGAATTGAGGCATTTCTACCGGCTAAATTCCTAAACAGCCCGCCCCTCCACGCCCAGCACCCGCAGAACTTCAAGGTTCGTTAAGCCTTTGGTGTCAGTATTCCCACCTTGGATGCAGCAGGGTTGCAATGCTCCCGTATCAAGTTTGGGAAGACTTGATACGGAGACGGGAAGGGTCGGTTTAGGGGATGCGGTTTTTCGTACTTTGCGTGGGGCTCACGGTCAGCTTCCTGACGGTCAGCCTCTTTGTGGGGCCAGCTCTGGCGGCGGTTGACATGGATTGGGTCACCATTTCCGGAGGAAACAGCCAATGTGACCAGCAAGGGCAAGGTTGTTTTGGAAAAGTTGACTACACGTATCGCGTAGGAAAATACGAGGTAACCAATACGCAGTACGCTGCATTCCTAAACGCTGTAGCAAGCACCGATGGCCATGGTCTCTACAACTCGAACATGGCGTTGGCGAATGGCGGAATTTCGCGAAGCGGGTCTGCCGGCGCATATGCATACGGGGTCAGTATCGGCCAAGGAAACAAACCCGTAAATTATGTGTCTTTTTACGACAGCTTGCGATTCGCCAACTGGCTACACAACGACCAGCCTGTTGGACCACAAAGCAATTCGACCACTGAAGACGGGGCCTACACACTTACATCTCAGGGAATGTACCAGAATCAAGTTACGAGAAACGCCAGCGCATCGGTCTTCCTGACGAGTGAAGACGAATGGTATAAAGCTGCGTATTACGACAATTCCGCTCAACTCTTTTCTGACTATGCCACCGAGAGCGGTGCGGAGATCGCGTGCTCAACTCCTGATTCGGCCACCAATAGTGCGAACTGTTCGAATATGCTGGGCATGCCTACTATCGTGGGAGCGTATCTGAACTCGATCAGTGCAAGTGGGACATTTGACCAGAACGGCAATGTTTCAGAATGGACCGAGGCCCGCTACGGGAGCTTGAGCCGAGTCCTAAGAGGCGGGTCTTTCCTGAGCAGTTTGCCTCTGTCGCTCTCCTCGTCCAGTCGGAGCACCAGTAATTCTATGTTTCCCGGACAGGAATTCGTGGGGTTCCGGGTAGCGAGCGTGGTCCCCGAGCCCTCAACGGCCTTGCTCATGGGCATCGGACTCATTGGGATCTCAAACGCGAGGCGACGTTCGCGCCACCAGCGCGTCTGAACCCGCTGAGCTCCTCGCTCCATGCGAGCGGGACCGTCTTCAGCCCCTGGTGGGGCGGAACAGGTCGACGAGTTCTTTACAGAACTGAACCACCGCACCCACCTTGTGCGGTTCAGTTTTACCCATACGAACCACAACAAGATCAAGGCTCGGACTGATCATCACCCGTTGACCACCCATACCACTGCAATAAAAGATGCCCAGGCTTCCGGGGATGACCCAGAAATGCGCTCCATAGCATCCGTCAGGTGCGTGGGGCGTTGGAGTTCTCGAGTAATCCACCCAACCCGGCGGAAGAATTCGCTGGCCTTCCCAGACTCCATCGCGGAGGAAGAGATAGCCAAAGCGTGCAAAATCAAGTGCACTGCAGTAGCAATGGCTCCCTCCGATGAAATGACCTGCTTGGTCGAATCGCGGATCGGCTGTCTTCATCCCGATGGGATCAAAGAGTTCGCGGCGCATGAAATCGCGCATGCCTTCTTCTCCACCGCCGATGGTATCGCTGACCAATCGCGAGAGCAGATTACTTGCCCCGCTATTGTAGTTCCATTGAGTGTCGGGTTCGGCGAGATAGGGCAGCGTCGCTGCAAAACCAGCCACGTCATCTTTTCCCTCGCCAAAGAGCATGGGGATGACGTCCGACTCCTCCGCGGGGTAGTACCGAATCGACCCGCCGCCGAGGTCTTCAGCCTCACGAAAGCGAAGGCCATCCTCCATTCTCAACATTTGGTCAATGGTGATTCGCTGACGCTTATCGCTCCCGGGCCACTCGGTTGCCGAAACTGGATCCTGGAGATTGAGTTTCCCTTGGCGGACCAGAATTCCCACTAATGCGTTCGTGATGCTTTTCGCCATAGACCATGAGAGAAAAGTGTCGTTGGGCTGGGTTCCGGCTGCGTGGCGCTCAACCACTAATTTCCCCCGCTGAATCACAACGAGTGAATGCGTCCGGTCCAGATCCTCCGGATCGGGTTGACTGAAAGCGTGATCCAAAAGGCCACTCAAAGCAGAGCGGTCAACCCTGTCGTCGAGGTCCCCACTGACCCAGGTCTCTGTCGGCCAGGCCAAATCCCTTGGCTGGGCGCGAAGGGGAAGAAGAGAGGCTCCGCTATGACCCGGATTTGAATCTGTTTTTGCCATAGTTCGAAGCATAGGGTGCGTCTGGCGCGCGTGTCCACGCCAGTGTTACGGGTGGCTGTGAAACAGTTCGCTGCGCTGACCCCAATGCGTCCACAGATCTACTTGATGACTGAATCGCCCGGACGGGATCCCTCTGCCAGAGATCAGGCCCTGAGCCTTTCCGATCGACGCCTCAAGGCGAGTATCAGCACCACTGTGCTCCCGAGGAGACCCGACGAGGGCTCGGGCACGGCGAGATACGTTTCGAGCCAATCTTGCATCGCGCCATCAAGAATTGCTGCAACATCCGGGAACGTCGGGGATAGTTCGAACACCTCGAACGGATCCTCGTCGATTTTATACAGTCCACTCTCTCCTCGATCAATATAGGCAAGGTATCGCCAATCTGAGGTGCGAATGAAGGCGGCCCGCTCAACTGTCGCAAATCTCCCCAATCCGGTTCCTGGATGGTCAAGGAACTCGGACTCGCGCGTTCTCTGACCGTCCATGACGCCAACGATCGTCTCGCGCACGGGCACCTCGGAAGACTCTTCTATTCGGGACCGCAGGCTAGAACCAGGCGACTCATCAGCACCGGGAGCGCCCGCATAGTCGAGAATTGTGGCGTGGACATCTTCAAAGGAGACCAAGTCATCCAGAACTCGACCCTCTGGGACGTGCCCTGGCCACCTGAAGATGATCGGCGTTCGAAAACCGAGCTCGTAAATCGACATCTTGCCCTTCGCGCCTCCGATAAGCCCGCCCGCCCAGTGATTGGTAAAGGGCTTCTGCTCCCAGCCATTGTCTGAGAGATAGATGATCAAAGTATTTTCAAGCATACCGCGATCGGAAAACCCGCCGAGTATGTCTCCGATCAAGGCGTCGAGGCGCGTAATATTTGCGTAATAGAGAACTGCGTACCCATCCAAGCCCTGCCCCTCGTAGAG
Source organism: uncultured Myxococcales bacterium (assembly GCA_963933695.1). Taxonomy (GTDB): domain Bacteria; phylum Myxococcota_A; class UBA9160; order UBA9160; family UBA4427; genus JAZXM01. Next base: position 4,657 of record CAWVXN010000067.1, read on the forward strand.
CGCTTTGAGGTGGTCGGGCGGATCAAAAGGAACGTGGGGAAGCATCGGTGCCAACCAAAGAAGAAGGGGCTCTCCACTCGACGTATCAACAAAGTTCCATAGCGGGTCGATGGGATCGGGCCTGCCGAAAAAACGTCCTGGGGCCAAAAACTGGTTTGGCACGAATGTATCCGCCGTCCCAGCATCGAAGCCCGCCATATCGTAGGTGCCCTCCCAGTGCTTCCCCGCCTGGAAGCTCCGGTAACCGAGCTCGGAGAGCCGCCGCGGCACGGTGTCTTCAAAGTATCTAACCTCGAAACCCCGCGGAATAGTGATTCCGAGTTCCGCTTCAACCTGGTTTTTCCGCAAGATCCATTGGTGCGGGTGAAGCCCTGTCAAAAGGGTCTGCAAAGAGGGGGCACATACACTCGCCGTGGCATATCCGTAATTGAAGACCGTTCCCTGGGCGGCCAGGAGATCCAATTCCGGCGTTTGCACGATCGGGCCACCCATAAAGCCCGAATTCGGCCAGCCATGATCATCTCCGATAATGAAAAGAATATTCGGCGGCTGTTCGGGTTCCGGGGTCTGGGCAAAGGCGAAACTCGGAAATACAATTACCATCCAAAAAAAGAAAGCCACTGGAAAAAGCGCACTGCGGGCACTGCAAATACGTACATTGGATTTGTCTACTATTTTCTTCACTGCCCATTCCAATCTTGCTCGGTCCTCGGACCACACGCCGGGAACACGTAACCATTATATACCGAATCGCCTAATTCACGAAGAAGTAAATCCCTAGGGAACCTCTTTCGCGTAGGCTCTCAGCTTCGCCTACTCGATATAGCCCAGCGCACGGAGCCGCTCTTCCTCTTCCTCCTCAGGGAGCCTACGGTGCGCATTCGGCAACTGGTATTGAGCCTTCAGCGTCTCTCGATACAGGCCTAGCTCGCCAAGGGCTACCTGGTGATCGGGGTTACCCGGGTCAAATAGATTGTCCACCTTGCCCTTGTCGGTCCCCACATCGTAAAGCGCGGGTACGAGCTCGCGAGTCTCGATACTTGGGGTTAACTGAAAAAACATATCGCCTCGCCGTAAGCCCACCTGGATGTGATCGATGCCGAGATCGGGGAAAAGGCTATGGAGATAGGGGTACTTCTCAATATCCCGAAAAAAATGTTCGGGAAGAATGGCGGTGTGACTGAATGCGGTCAGATCGGGCGGTTTGGCCTCTCCTCGGAGAGCCGGCGAAAGATCAACACCCGGAAGTCCCAAGTGAGAAATACCCGCAAGAGAAAGCAGCGTCGGAAGCAGATCGATCGACCGCGTAACTTTTTCGTACGCTTCCGGCCTCACCCCCTGCCCCGGGGCAAATATCATACCGGGAACATTCAACACGTCTGGAGCGAGTTGCATTCCGTGCGTCCAGCGAAAGGCGAGGCTGTCGCGATAGGCAGCTTCGCCATGGTCAGACGTAAAGACGACAATGCTTCTCTCGGCCAGCCCACGGGATTCGATTTCGGCCATCACCTTTCCAAAGAGGCGATCCAAAAATTCGACATCGGCGGCATAAAGCACGGAAATGATCTGCCGTAGCCTCTGCTTCTGTTCGCTTGAAAGCTTGTACTTTTCAGTAGTGGCCTCGAACTCCCATGCGAGAGCAATATGCTCAAGGGCATAAAGCATTCGTAAATAATTGGTATCTTCAAACTTGCTCACTTCACACTGCTCGGGGTGGCGATTACAATACTGATCCAGCTCGCGACCCTGATATGGCCCGTGGGTGACGGTAAAGTTGGTCATCACGAATGCGCGCTCCTCGGGATCGCCTGCTAGCCGATCGAGAATGGCGATAAATTCGGGATCGTCGCCCAGCAACTTGGTTGTGTGGCGATTCGGTAGGGGAACGCCCCCCGCATAACCGAGATGGGCTCCGGCCATCAGATGCTCGAGCCAGCTATGAGCCTCATAGCCTCCCTCGCTGAATCGGCTTCCGATCATCTCGACGTCATCGGATATGCGCACAGGGTGTGAGTAGACCCCATGGCCGGGCGCCTGGGTCCCGGAGAAAATCGAAGCAAAACTGGTGCCCGACTGGCCGGACTCTGTCTGATGGCGATGGAGAACAGCCGAACGTCTAGAAAACCTCTCCAGGTTCGGGGTATGAGTCGGCGCCAGAATGGTTTCGCTCGTTCGGTAAGGCGAGAGCGCTTCCCGGTTCAAAGAACAAGTCGCATAGACCAACACAAGCTGAGGCTCGACTATTGCCTGGTCTGGAGTACATCCGACCAGCCCAGTCAAAAATGTCCCGAGAACGATAAGGACATTGAGCCTCGCGCTCCTCCAGGCCAGCTCTAAAGAACCAGCACGACAGGGCTCGAAAGTTCCACAGTGACCAATTCCCAATTGCTGAGATTTCCTTCCGGTTGAGACAGACAGACGGTACCGAAATATCATAAGCTCGACTCGACTCATGCTGTCCATACCTTCGCTCAAGCCTCTCACTGCGGTCTTTATCCTCTGTGGCCTGGCCATTCCCTTTATTTTTCTGGGTATCGGGCAATACGGAGTGGTCGGCACAGATGAGGCCTTCTACCAGGATATCGCGCTGGGTATGCTGGCCAGCGGAAATTTCCTTGAGCTCCGCTCTGGGGGCGCGATCTATGTCTACGACACCTTCGCCAATGCTCCCCTCCAGTATTGGGCGCGCGCGGGAGTCGCCGCGATCCTCGGAAAGAGCATGTTCAGCATGCGAATCCTATCCGCACTCTCCGCGCTTCTGACTGTGCTTGTCAGCTACCGGCTGGTGCTCTATCTAGGAGGGCGACGCGCAGGGTTCGCGGCTGGCGTTGTCCTGATAACCAGCTTTCAGTTTCTCTATCTGCATTCAGCCAGGACAGGCGAACTGGAACCCACGGTTTGCCTACTACTCGTTTCATGCGCACTTCTCTTCATTCGTACTATTGACGACCCTTCTCGTCATTGGTGGCCTCATCATCTTTTGCTCGCGGTTCTCTTCAATCTGAAAGCTCCCATCATCGTCATCCCCGTGGCTGCGGAACTGATTGCTTTCGCGGTGATCGCCAGCGCAAGGCCTCGGCTGGCCGGATGGTTGGGTTGGGGATGCGCGGTTCTGCCCATCGCCGTTCTCTGGCATGGCTACCAGGCGTTCCAGTATCCCGACCAGGTGCGCAGCGTATTCACTGCAGTCGGGCACCAGATGGCCGGGGATTTCGCTGTGGGCCCGAAGGGCGGAGTTTTCGGACGCACCCTCTACTACGGGCAAAAACTCGTTTTCGGCGGCTTTCCTTATGTCTTGATCTACCCCTTGGCTGTCATCGCGGCTGGGCGAGCGAGCCTCCCCAGCAGTGGCGTCGACTCACAGAAACGTCGGGGCATTTTGGTTCTTCTCGTCTACCTGTTCACGATTTTCGCCTTCTATCTCGGAATATCCAAGGTCGGCCCCTGGTATATCGTTCACGCCTACCCATTCCTGGCTGCACTCGTGGGTCTCTATCTCGGCGGTCGACAGGTCAGTCGTGAGCAATCGTGGCATCAGCTCGCCGTGTGGGGCGTCGTGCTCTCGCTTCTTTTTTGGGTGACCCCCCAGATTGCGGGCTACAACCCCTTTTCCGCCGACGCCTACGTGATCCCCATGTTGACCTTCTGGCGCTCAGTCCCCGCCGTCGGTCCGGAGTGGGGAGTGCCAGCTTTGGCCCTCGTGATTTTTGCCTGCCTCATGGCGTGGAGAAGGTCGGCTAAGGAGAGCCTTCCCGAGAGTCTCCCCCTCATGCTCTTCGTTCTCTTCACCGGCTACGGAGCCATCCGTTGCCTTGCTCCCCTGGCCTACATCCATCACCTCTCGCCCATCGCCGCACTCGATGCTGACCTGCAGGAGCGCGTCGCGGTGGGCTCTCCCCTTCCCTTCCCCCTGGACGTTCCTCGCACCCATCCCTGGATCGTCAACTACTACTTCGACCAGGACTTCAAATTGAAGGTATCCGCCAAAGAAGAGAGGGCCGCCTATCGCAAGCCCATGGAATACGTTCTTCTGGGTTGGAAGCCTGGGCGAAAAGAACAGGCCGGCGATTGAGGAACTCGGAGCTGTTCGCCTATGCCTTGTTCGCCTATGCCTATGCCAGTGCCTATGCCTATGCCAGTGCCAATGCCAATGTCTCTACAGGAGATGCGATTTTCGAGGGTTTGGTTTTCAGCGGAATTGGCGTCTTCCCCCGGCCCAAAAAAACTCAGCTAGGGGAGTGGGTGGCTGGTCAGAGCCTGGGACTCGGCCGTGTAGGCAATCGGCGATGTCCAGGCGCGCTCTTGGATCGTCCGGGGCAGATGCTCCGACGCACATCCGTCCGGGCGGTCACCCTCGGGCAGGCTGAGGCAAAGCCTGGCTGACCAGCGGCAGCTTGGATTCTCGACCACTCGGGCGTAGTAGACCGCATCCAGGCTCGAATCGAAATCTGGGTCCTGCCAAACCGAGCAAAGCGAAGCGCTTCCCTTCCCCTTCGGAACGCAAGTATCGGGATCAACCCCGGCACCGTTATCGGCATCACCCGCTACCTCGTGGATCTCCTGGTGGAAAAGACCATCGTCACCCACCCACCCCTTGATGATCTGAATGCGTTGAAGGAGACCTCCAGGCCTTTCGAGGGTCCCCGGGTCGGCAAGTGCCGCGACGGCGAAAACCGGCGCCGCCGCTTCGGGCGGCCGTTCAGCAAGGACCCCACCCATGGGAACCCCCGTCTCGTAGCCGGCTCGCGCGAAGTTGGCAGCGCCGCATATCCCGGGATCAATCGCCCAACTTCCATAGAACCTCGGCACGATACGTGGGCCGCTGGTTGCGAACGTCTCCCGATTCTTGAGCGCATCAAAGATGGCATCCCGGGTATTTTCCTGCGCCCACACTCCCGCCAAGCCGCCTGGATTCCAGAAGAGAGGCCCTCGCTGGGCCTTTCCCACAGAAAGCAATTTTTCACGAACCACCCCGAACTTGTAGGGGATATCGTATTCGCTGACAGCCCCGGGCGTGGCCATGTGGGTATCCGTGCTTCCGATAAAACCAAAAGGATAAGGGTTTACACCAATCCGCTTCTTCTCACGAAGGCCTTCCAGCAGTGCATAACGGACAAAATCGGTGCGCGACGAACAACCCCGGGCCGCTTGCGCGCCCCAACCGGATCCTTCTTCACAATCTTCGAATTCCTGCTGGCCAAAATCACGGGCCTTTTCGAAATTGCAGAGTTCATCCGCCGCACCCACGACGCCGTACATTCCGTTGCGGCACTCGCTCTCTCCCTTGATCTGCATCATTTCAACGATGGGCTCGAGACGCGCGCGCAGGGCTGCCTCCCGGCGCTGCTCCTCCAGGGGGAGATCGGCGTACTCAACCCTGAACATCTGACCATTGGAGAGGTTCGGGTTGTGCGGAATGGCAATCGCTTCGCAGCCCGTTTCCGTATCGTTGCAAAGGTCCATCAACTGATGCCGAAGATCCATTTCCCGGGGCGTTTCGAGGGAAGAAATGGGCAACTCGGGCACGATTTCGTTCCGGAGAATTACGTTTCGGTGCACCTTCGTTGAATAGGGTGAATGGCTGTATTCCCAGGCATGCAGGCTTGTAAACCTGCAAGCGGCCGAGCGATCATAAGCACGTTCGGTCGCGGCCTGGTTCGCCCGCCAGACAGCCGCCAGTTCGGCACGGCAAATGGCATCGTCTTCCCCGCAGACATCCGACCGCCTCCCCGTGAGCCCGATCAAACCCCCAATTCTTGCTTTAAAACCCTTGAGACCGAGAATTCGGGCGAGCCAGGATTGATCCTCCCCCCGGTAGATCTGACAACCCGACGTGTCGTATGTCGCCGA
>CAWVXN010000068.1:0-10462 GCA_963933695.1 uncultured Myxococcales bacterium
CCGCCGAAGAACGCCCGAGGCTATCGGGCGCTTGGGGGGGTGTCAACGTGGCCCTGATCCGCTCCCGCGCTGCCCTTCTCGGGCTGCTATTGGTCTGCGGCGAGTGGACGGGCCCAGCCGCCGAATGTCCGCCCAGCCGCGCCCCGGTAGCTCAGTTGGATAGAGCAGCTGCCTTCTAAGCAGCGGGTCGGGGGTTCAAATCCCTCCCGGGGCGCCATTGGAGTCAGCCAATTGCGGGTATCTGGAGGCTTCGGGGAAGGCGGAAGCGTTCGTGGGATTTGCATAGCGAGCGAAGCAAGCGCGCGGATCCCTCCCGGGGCGCCATTGGGTTATCCAGGTTGCGCGGATCCCTCCGGTTCACCTCTCATCGCTCCCCCCCGTTTCCCAGGACTTTGGTCGCGAGGGCCAGCATGGACGAGACATCGCTCAGATTGGCCGGAACCACGAGGGTGTTGGACTCCTTTGCCAGATTCCCAAACTGAGTGATGTACTGCTCTGCGATTCGAAGCTGCATGGCTTCGTTACCGCCCGGGCTGGAGACCGCGGAAGCAACGTGTCGGAGGCCTTCGGCGGTTGCCGCGGCTACGGCTTCAATTGCGTTGGCTTCACCCTCGGCTTCATTGATCTGTGACTGGCGCCTGGCCTCTGATTCTTTGATGACCTGCTGCTTCTCGCCTTCGGCTCGATTGACATTCGCGTCGCGGACGCCCTCGGATTCGAGGATCACCGCACGCTTTTCACGTTCCGCCCGCATCTGCTTTTCCATCGCTTCGATGACGTCCCGCGGCGGGTTGATATTCCGGATCTCGTAGCGGAGGATTTTGACGCCCCAAGGATCACTGGCCAAGTCGACTTCCCGAACGACGTTGGCGTTAATCGTTGCGCGCTCTACGAAGGTCCGGTCTAGATCAATCGTGCCGATCTCACTACGGAGGGTCGTTTGGGCCAGTTGCGAGATAGCAAATGAGTAGTCGGCGATTCCGTACGAAGCGCGATTTGGGTCGAGGATCTGGAGATAGAGCACGCCGTCCACACCGACCTGAACATTGTCCTGGGTAATGCAGACTTGTTCCGGGATATCGATCGCCATCTCTTTCAGCGAGTGCTTGTAGGCGATCCGCTCAATGAAGGGGACGAGGATGTGAAAGCCGGCTTTGAGGGTTCTGCTGTATTTCCCGAGATTTTCGATCACGAAAGCTTGCTGCTGCGGAACGATCGTGGCGGTCTTGGCGACGACGACGATCGCGAGAATGACAAGACCGATGATTCCAAATGTGAAAATTTCCACAGTAGATTTCCTCCTGGGTGGGGTGTGGGCTGGGCGAGCAGGGATTGATGGGCAGGGGTGAAGGGGCAGGGGTGAATGGCAAGGGATGGATCGAATGGGCTGACAGTCGTCACGGAGGAGCTAACAATCGGCTCTCTTGACGGGACCTAGTCGCCCGGTTGAAGGTCGAGTACGAGGCCTTCGGAACGTTCAACTCGGCAGAAGGAGCCTGCGCGGATTGTCTCGCTTCCGCGATTGATGCCGGTCCAGGTCGCGCCACGCAACGTGACGGTTCCCGTCGCTCCGGGCACGATCTCGTCGATCGCTTTCGCACGGGCGCCGTCGACGCCCTCTTGCACAAAGCCTTCCGCGGCCGGTCGGAGCAACTTGTAAAGTCGTTGGCGAAAGATCACGAGGGACCCAATCGCGAGTCCAGCAAATACCAACCACTGCATCCAAAAGGGAAGGGGAATGCCGGCGAGTTCAAGCATTCCTGTGATCAGCGCGGAGAGTCCGAGAAAGACCAGGTAAAATTCGAGATCAACAAACGTCAGTTCGGCGATGAGCAGCAAGGCGCCGACCGCGATCCACCCCCACCAAGGCATTTCTATTTCCTCCCGGTGCACGTTAATTGATGTTGAGTTCCCAGGAGAAACTCCAAGGAGTTATGAGAATAACACAGGCAGGCCAGGCTAAAGGCCCGGTTCGAGGAGACTTGGAAGCCGGATGACTTTGAACAGGGATCGGCTTCTCAGGGCCGATCGATTCTCGGCGCCGGAAAGGTCTACTTTTCATCCGCCACATACGGGAAGGGAACGACGGTCGAAATGGCTAGCCCCGCCGGTTGGTCAGAAGCGAAGGCTGATGGCAAGTTTCAGGGCATCGTAGCCGTCGGCGAAAACGTACGACGTGTCGAGGGATACAGGGCTGTAGGCCTGGATCCCATCCCGGCTTACCAGGCCGACTCCCACACCGATCTCGTTGGTCTCGTCCAGCCAGAGTTCATCCACGAAGTAATCGCTGCGGGTGTAGAAAATACTTGCCTGCAGGGGACGCGAGAAGGATCCGAGGGGAAACGCCCGGTTGATCGAAAACCCGTTCTTTAGCGCGACGTTCGTCAGGTTGTAGTCGAGGCTGATGCCTTCGATTTCGATGCCTTCGATGGTGTTGGCGACACCGACCAGGGTGCGCATTTCGAACCAGTAGTCGCCAATTGCATGACGAAAGTGGCTCACGAGGGAAACCGAGTACATGGCGCCTGCAGCGCCCACGTCCACCGAGCCCGCGATACCCCCCCGGGCTAGCAGGGAAAGGTTCCACCATTCCTTGATTCGCCCCTGGAGCCCCAGGCCGAAATGCCCCATTCCCGTCAGGGCCTCACCTTCGCTGACATCGAACACGAAGGCGAGATCGGTGACTACCGAAAGGCGCTTGCTCGGGTTCCACCCGTAGGCCAAGTCCAACTCGTAGGTCTGTCCACCGTAAGGACCCGCGGCGAAATGACCAAAGTTGAAGTCCAGTTTGAAGAGATTGGGAAAATCCTGGGTATCGGCGGGAAAATCCCCGAGGAATGGCCCCATGCTCCCGAGTTCGAAGTCGCCGTCGAATATCCGGCTTTCAAGGCTGTTGGGGTTGCCGGCGACCGGGTCGACGGGCGACTGCTCGACGAACTCACGAAGGAGCGCACTCAACGCCTCGCGGTCTCCCTGCTCGCCCTCGCCCTCGAGCCAGGCCTGAAACTCGGCTTCGCTCTGGTCCCGGGTCGTTCCATTTAATGTGAACTCGACCCCGGCAGTGGGGATCTCGACTTTCAAGACGGATAGACCGTCTGCGTAGGTCACTATTACCTCGACTCCTCGCAGGTTGAGATTGCCGACGACCTCGGACACGCCCACCACGTAGTCGGCCCCAAAGAGAGCCGTGAGGGACGCTTCGTCGAAGAGGCTCCCCACATCGAGAAACGAGTTCGTTGACTTCGATTCGGTTTGGCCACTATCTAATGTGAAGCTCGAAACGAAGAGATCGCGTCCCCAACTCTCGGTAGCGATCACGACAGAGAGGCCGGCAACCGCCAGAGCGAAGAATTTTCTACACAGCACGCGAATCTACTTTCTATTGAACACCGGTTGTGTTCCCGAGAGTAGTCGACCCTCCCCTTTGAATCGAATCTCCGCCCGGCGAGCCGCCACAAGCCTGCCGCTAATCTGGCGGTGGTTGAATTTTCTCGACCCCCGGCGCGGTCGGGCTGGCTAAGCTAACAGCGCAGATCGAAGGAGATATGTATGCGTCTGCTCGCAATGCCGGGCCCGCAATGCCCGGCCCGCAATGCCCGGCTCGCAATACTGGGCTCGCGATACTGGCTTGCAATGCTGACTCGCAATGCCGGACCGCAACACCGGGAAGCAATACTGGCTTGCAATCCTGGAAAGTAATTAAACGCTTCAACACAGACAGGTCCACCTCAGATGAGTGCCCGATCCTATAGTTTTCGTGACGCCGAAATTCAGTCACCTGCTCTGCGCGGGCTTAATTGGGCCGGGGCAGGACTGGCCCGGATCGGGCTCGAAGTTCCTTCTCTGGCGAGCGAGGCCATCATTCGTACGGCCCAGAAGCGTGCGGGCTGCCGAGACCTAGGCGGCGAATCCTTCCGGGAACCACTCGACCGATATCTCGCGGCGGTGCGTGATGAGGCTGACCTGAATCTCTTCGGGCGGCTTGCTGTGAAAGGAATGCTCGTCGAATCACTGCGTAATCGCATCCAATTGGCCCGTTGGGTACGGGATAATCCCCAAGTGCTGAACGAGCGTATCGAAGCGCCGTGGGTAATCGTAGGGCTCCCGCGGACCGGTACCAGCTTGCTCTCTATTCTGCTTGGGCTCGATCCGAATGCACGAACGCTGAAACACTGGGAGGGGGCACATCTCATCCCCCCGCCGACCCTGGCTACTGCTGCAGAGGACCCGCGCATCGCGCAGACCGCAAAAGAAATCGGACAACTGTTGAAGCTTAATCCTACGATTGGTGCGATGCATCCCTTCGGTGCCACGGTCGAGCAGGAATGCGTGGCTCTTTTCATGTTCGACATTCGAACCCTTGGCGTGGAGACCCAAGCATACGTCCCAAGCTATGGACGCTGGCTTCAGGGATGCGATATGGCCCCGGCATACGCACAGCACAAGCTCGCGCTCCAGGCCCTGCAGGCGGCAAACCCCACGGAGCGCTGGGTGCTCAAAACGCCGAACCATCTGTGGTGCTTGGACACCCTCCGCGAAAGTTACCCCGACGCTCGAATAATTTGGACTCACCGCGATCCAGGCAAGGTGATCACCTCGCTGGCGAGTCTCGTGAACGCGCTTCAGCAAATGTTCACCCACAGGCGGGATCCCGCATCGGTTGCCGATGAATGGCTCACGAAGTCGCGTTTTGCGATCGATTCGGGGATGGCTTACGACGACCAATCCGATGCAGACTGGTGCCAGCACGTGAGCTTCGCAAGTCTAATGAAGGACCCGATCGGCACCGTTCACAAGATCTATGCGCAATATGGCGAGACGCCTCAGGCGCTGCACGTGCGGCGAATGGAACTGTGGCTCAAGGAGCGAGGGCGTCATTCGGAAGGGCGTCATGTCTATGATCCGAAGGATTTCGGATGGAGCTACCCCGGGCTCGCCAGTGGCTTCAGTGATTATCGCAAACGATACGCTGTCGAGGAGGAGAGGTGACTATCTCGTCCTCGTGGCGATAGGGCGATAAGGACTTGATAAACCCCCTTGCCCGGACGTTGGGGCAGAAGACAGCTTGAATGTCCTGTTCCCCCGAATTCTGTAGCATGCGCACTTCCTGCATCGGCTAGAAGCGAGAGCTTCTTACTTCAACTCCATTCAACTCCATTCAATTCCATTCAACTCCATCCAACCCCATCCAATTCCGCCCCCGATTATCCCACTCAGCCTTTCCACTCACACCGTCCACTCACACCGTCCACTCATACTGTCGACTCAGCCTTTCCACTCAAGGGGATCTCCATGAAGCTGGCCAACTGGTTCGCGCTCGTCTCACTGGCCATTCTGGTCGCGCACCCGATGGCCGGGGCCGCCGACGAGCCCGGCGAAGCAAGTCTCGCCGAGCGCCTCGCAGGGGGCGACCGTGCGGAGGCAGACAAGAAGCGCGACCCGGGCCGAAAGCCTGCGGAGGTGGTCGCGTTTCTCGGCGTCGGGCCGGGATCGACCGTCGTCGACCTGATCGCGGCGGGTGGCTACTACACCGAGGTGCTCTCGTTGGCGGTGGGGGGAGAGGGCACGGTCTACGCCCAGAATCCTCCTCGTGTCCTGCAGTTTCGCGATGGCGCAAACGACAAGGCGATGGCCAGCCGGCTCGAGGGGAACCGGCTGCCGAACGTGCAGCGTCTGGATCTGGATCTCTCGGAAGTGAAGCTGGCCCCGGGCACGGTGGACTTCGCGATAACAGCGCTGAATTTTCACGACATCTACAACGGCTCGGGCAGTGCTGAAGCGCAAGTCTTTCTTGGCTACGTATTGAAACTCCTGAAGCCGGGCGGCGTGCTTGGCGTGATCGATCACTCGGGTTCGCCGGGAAACGACAACGTAAAGCTGCACCGGATCGAGGAGCAGAAGGTGCGCGAGGCCGGGAAGCAGGCTGGCTTCGAGGTAGTGGAGGGCAGTGATCTGCTGCGTAGCCCCGCGGACAATTTGGCTTCGGGCGTCTTCGACCCGGCAATTCGCGGGCACACGGATCGCTTCCTCCTCAAGCTCCGCAAGCCTCTGTAGTCGTTGTAGCCCCAGGGAGCAGCTACCGCGTGGCACGCAGTTCGTGTGTGGCTTGCGGGGCCTAGCTTGGTCTCGAACTCCCCTATGTCCCCCCCCCTGTACCCCCTGTATCCCCCTATACCCCCTGTATGCCCCTCTATAGTCTGTATCCTGAATAGCCAAGGGTGTGGAATGGGAAGTTGGATTTTTTATCCGCCGGGGACTTCTACATGGGGCGCGGCTCACTGGCGAAATTTCGGGACCCATCGATCCGGTTGATCGAACTTGAAGCCGGCCAGCCGATCACTCGGGCTGAGGCCGGGTCTCGGTCCCGGTGACGTTTCCGCGAATTGTCCAGCCATGCGAACGCTGGGTGAAGCCGGGTGCCCGCATCACCTGGCTGGACGAGCCGCTAGTCGAAGAAGGCGAGGGTTCGCACCTCGATGCTCTGACGGGGAGGCGAGGAAGGCGGGGAGTTCGGATCGCGAATCGCCGTGTGGGCGGTAAAGCGCGAGCGATCCGATGCCGAGTCGTAGCACTTGATGAGCAGGGTCTCGTCCGGGGTCATCTCCGGGTAGTAGTACCAGCGGTGCGCATCCGAATAAATGAATGAGTAGATTTCGCCGGTGCGGTCGGGATAGCGAAGATCGGTTTCGATCCTGTCCTCCGGGCGAATCGTCTGGGCGTCGCAAACCGCGAGAGGGGCCTCGTAGACCGGCGAATGAATGGGCTTCCACACGTTGATGATCGCGAAGCGCTGAGCCAGCAATGCCTCGGCTTCCTCCGGCACCAGGTCCCGCACACGCTGGGGGCCGGACGTCTCGGTGTAGTCGTTGTGAGCCAGCCAGACCGGGGCCTGAAGCGGCGTCCCCTGGGTGATGTCCTTGCTGCTGCTTCGGAGGTTATGGTCGAAGGCATGAACGCGCTGAGCGCCCGTGTGTTCGCGCACCAGGGCCTCGGCCCGGGGATAGAAGTCGCGTTGAAAAGCGGCCTCGTTGCGCTCGGCGGCGGGCACATCGCTCCAGGCAACCAATTCAACCCCCTCTTTTTCGAGACTGGGTTGGGGAACGCGCAAGCGAGCATCCTCAACTTCGACATTCCGGCGGTCGCCCCGGACGTTCGACGGCGCCTCGCCCTCGGGCGTGCCACGCAGGTAATAATAGGCCCGGCCATGGCCGGGTTCGAGGTAGCTGATTTGCGTCTGAATATTCACTTCTTTGACCCTCCGTGAAGGCCTACTTCATCGTACTCGGTGGCGGCCCCCTCGCCCTCGCTGCCGAGACGCCCCTGCTCTCCGAAATGACCCTTGCCGGGCACGTGATTCACTTCCACCCGAATCCCGTCCGGGTCCTCGAAGAGCACCGAGTAGTAGCCCTGCGCGAAATCGCTTTCTTCGGGGGTATGCACAATCCGCGCGGCCTCTTGGGCGGATACGAACTCATGGACCCGGTCGACGTCCTCACGGCTTCGCGCACGAAAACACAGGTGATGAAGGCCGGCAGTATCCTGATCGAAGCTTCGTTTATTCTTGCCCGCAGGCGCCCCACGGACCAGAACCCCGGTACGGCTCCCGATGCAGTAAACGATCTCGTCGGCGCGAACCAAGGTCTTCATGCCAAGGAAGTGACAGAGTTCCTCCCAAAAGGGAATGCCCCTGGCTGGGTTGTTGACCGTCATCTGGATATGGGCGATTCCGTTGACTTCGATGCTCATGAGAATCTCTTCCTTTGGGCCCCGGCCAGCCACGGCCGAGTCGCGAAACCCGGCGCAAATCCCCAGGGCATATAGGCCTTCGAGGTCATGGCCCAACCCTCCCAAAAACCAACCCTCACCGCAAGTGCCCGTCGTCGGCAAAGCCCACCGGCGATCCATAGGCCAGACAAATCCAGGCCGGCCCGGAGCGTTACACCGGCGAATCTGCGACGATTGCGCCCGGAGGGAAAGACAGAGATGACTGGGCCCGATGATTCAGGCGGCGAACTCGAATCCGAGGAAGGGCCGCTTCCCGTGAGTCGCACACGGATGAGGCACGACGCCCGTGAAGTCACGCAACTCGGACTTCAACTGATTGCGCTTGCCCCTGGTGCCCTCGACCAACTCGGGCTTCCGCCGGAGTTGCGGGAGGCCATCGGACTGTGCCAAGGCCTGAAACTCCGGGCTCGCAGTCGTCAGAAGCGACTGATCGCACAGTTGTTGCGAGCGGAAGACCACGACGCGATTCGGCGCAGCATGGAGACGCGCGGCGGGACCCTTATCGACGGGATCACCCGGGAAAAGCAGAACGAGCGTTGGCGCGCCCGTTTCATCGAAGAGGGCGACCCGGCCCTGCAAGATTTCATGGAGGAGTATCCCGATGCGGATCGCCAACAGCTGCGTACGTTTGTCCGGGGCGCACGTCAGGATGCTGAAGACAAAAAAACCCAGCGTGCCCAGCGCGAACTGCTTCGTGCGATCCGCGCGATCCGCGCGGTGCGGACCGAATGATTGAGTGAGTGCCCGATCAGGGTTTCCGGTGTTGGTTTCAGCTCCGGCTAGTCACCCATTCAGCCGCTGGGGGCCGATTCGGTCGCGGCAATCGGGACAACTATTCGAGGCCAGGCGATCGCTAGTGGGGTTCGAAGGACCTACAATCGAAAATTGAACGGCCCGACGCTCGGAGTACTTCTGTGATGCAACTGTCATTTCCCCAATGGTTCGCCCTCGGCGCGGGAGCCTCTTTGCCCGGGATTTTTTTGGCTATGGGCTTAGCGATCGCGGCAACGCTCGCCGGATGTGGCGAGGAGCCCGAACGTTTTCTGGTGCAGCCAGCCCTGCGCGGACCCATCGAGGCGACGGTAAGCGCCACGGGAACCCTCAACCCGGTGCATATGGTCGAGGTCGGTACCTACGCTTCGGGGCGCATCGAGAGCGTGGAGGTGGATTACAACTCGCCGGTCAGCGCGGGGCAGTTGGTGGCGAAGATCGATCCGGCCAATGCGCTCGTGCGGGTTCAGAAGGCACGGGCGAATGTGTTGTCCGCTCGGGCGCGTCTTCGAGGTGCCAAGGCTGACCTTGACCTCAAAACCGAGCAACTCGAACGCCAGCAGGCCCTGCACGCCGAAACCACGGTTTCCCGGGATCGCTTTGAATCCGCCCAGACCGCTCACATCCGGGCGTCCGCCCAGGTGGAAATCGACAGCGCCCAGTTGACCGAGCGCGAAGCCGAACTCGAGGATGCGAACGTCAACTTGGCCTACACCGACATTCGGTCGCCGGTCGACGGAATCGTGCTTTCGAAGAACGTTAATGTGGGCCAGACCGTCGCCGCGAAGTTTCAGACCCCGACCCTTTTCCTGATCGCCCAGGACCTTGGCCAGATGCAGGTGAACTCGGATGTTTCCGAGTCCGATATCGGTCAGGTCGCACCGGGGCAGTTGGCGCGATTCAGCGTGGATGCGTTCCCCGATCGGGTTTTCGAGGGCAAGGTGCGTCAGGTCCGAAACGCGCCGGTCTCCGTCCAGAACGTGGTGACGTATGACGTCGTGGTGGATTTCGACAACTCCGAGCTGCTGCTTCGGCCAGGCATGACCGCCACCCTAACCATCGTCACGGCTATGCGCGAGGACGTCCTAAAAGTTCCCCGCCGCGCGCTGCGCTTCCGCCCTCGCGGTGAGAATCCGGCGGCCTCCAAGGGCAACCTCCGTCGCCTGTGGGTCGAGAGGGAAGGGGGAGGAGCCGAGCCCATTGAGCTCCGCGTGGGCCTGGGCGACGACGAGTTTGTCGAGGTTGCGGGGACGGGGCTCGACGAGGGCGATGCGATCATCGTCGGTTATCTGCGAGAGCCATGACAGCGGTCATCGAGACACGCGCTGTGGAAAAGGAATTCGTACGCGGCGATCATCGGGTGCACGCCTTGAGGGGGGTCTCTGTTTCCATCGCTCGGGGTGAATTCGTCGCCGTCGTGGGCAAGTCGGGCTCGGGGAAATCGACGTTCATGAATATCCTGGGCTGCCTCGATCGTCCAAGTCGGGGCAGTTATTTTCTCGACGGCCAGGACGTTGCGGAGCTCTCGGCCGATGAGCGTGCCGAACTGCGCGGTCAGAAAATCGGTTTCGTTTTCCAGGCCTTCAACCTGATCCCGCGTACCTCGGCACTGGAGAACGTCGAGCTACCCCTCATCTACAGCGAGGTCTCGCGAGCCGATCAGGTTCGGCGAGCCCGGGAATCTCTTGACACCCTCGGCCTTCGCGATCGGGCGGACCATCATCCCAGCGAACTTTCCGGGGGCGAGCAGCAGCGTGTCGCCATCGCGCGCGCTCTGGTTAACCGGCCGAAGCTGCTCCTGGCCGATGAGCCTACGGGCAACCTGGACACGCGCACGAGTCTCGAAATCATGGCGATTCTCGAGGAACTTAATCGAGACCAAGGCTTGACGATCATACTGGTCACT
>CAWVXN010000069.1:0-10445 GCA_963933695.1 uncultured Myxococcales bacterium
GCCCGAGGAGCGCCCCTGAATGCACGAATTCGTGCGCAAACCCCGAAGCCAGCGGGAGAGCGAACTGCTCGAGGCCAGCGCACGCCTGCTTCCCGCAGCGGTCACGGCCTCCAGTTTTTCGCCGGAACACGCCATGGTGGTGGAGAGCGCCCAGGGCTGTCGGATCCGGGACGCCAGCGGCAACGAATACATCGACTACCTGATGGGCTCGGGCCCGCTCCTGCTCGGACACGCCCATCCCGCGGTGGTGGAAGCCGTTCGCCAGCGCGCGGAACTGGGCAGCAGCTATCTACTGGTCAACGAAAACGCCATCGAACTTGCCCAAGGCATTGTCGACACCGTGCCCTGCGCGGAAAAGGTGTGCTTCAACAACAGCGGCTCCGAGTCCACGTTCTTTGCCCTGCGCATCGCCCGGGCGTTCACTGGACGCGAGAAGTGCCTCAAGTTCGAGGGGGCCTTCCACGGCATGAACGATTACGCCCTGATGGGCAACCAGTGGACGGGCGCCCCCGTGGATTTCCCCCGCTCCGTGCCCAACTCGGCGGGCATCCCGCGCGCGGTCCAGGAGCAGGTCTTGATCGGCCCCTGGAACGATCTGGAAACCACCGCAAAAATAATCGAAGCACACGCCGACGAGTTGGCTGCAATTATTGTCGAACCCATGCAGCGCACTTTCCCCCCGGCGCCGGGTTTCCTCGAGGGGCTCCGCGAACTCACCCACCGACACGGGATCGTCCTGATCTTCGACGAGGTGGTCACCGGGTTTCGGCTGGCCCTGGGCGGGGCCCAGGAATATTACGGCGTGGTCCCCGATCTGGCGGCCGTGTGCAAAGGCATCGCCAGCGGCTACCCGATCTCGGTGCTCTGCGGGCGCAGCGACATGATGGACCTGGCCGACCCACGGCACCTGGCCCAGGGCGACCACGTCCGTATGACGGGCACGTTCTCGGGCGGCTCCATCCCCTGCGCGGCCGCCTTGGCCACCCTGGGCGAACTCCGCAAGGAAGGCGTCTACCCCGGACTCTTTGCCCAGGGAAGAAAACTAATGGAGGGCCTGGACCGCTCCCTCACCCGATCCGGAATTCCCCACCAGATCACCGGCGAACCCCCGGCCTTTCAGCCCTGGTTCAGCCCCGAGGTCGTTACGAATTTTCGCCAAGCCATCACCGCGGACCCGGCTATGGGCGCGCGGTTCAGCGCCCTGCTGGTAGACCACGGGATCCTCAAAGCTCACGAGAAATTCTTCATCTCCACCGCCCATGGCGACGACGTGATCGAGCAAACCCTGGCGGTCTTCGACGCGGTCGCCGACCTACTGGCCCAAGCCGGCTAACCCCAGACCCACGGACCCGGGCCCGAAATAACGAGCCAGAAAGAACGGATCACAAAGAACGGAGCAGAGAGAACGGATCAGAGGGAACGGGAGCTAAACCCCCAGGACCTCGCGCACCGCAGCGATTACCGGATCGTGGAGCACCCCGTTGGTCACGATCACCCCGGAGTTGTTTCGCAGGGTTCGCCCCAGGGAGAAATCAAGATCCCGACCCATCACGTCGGTGACCTTTCCCCCGGCCTCACTGACCACGATGGCCCCCGCGGCGTGGTCCCAGATTTTCTCTTCGTAGTCCTTACGCGTGGGCAGACGCAAATAGATCGAAGCATCGCCCCGGCTCACCGCGCCGTATTTGCATTGGCTGTCAATCCGAAAGGGTTCCGCCGTAATGCCCAACCGCTGGGCCACCTGGGCCGAATCGGATTGGGAGGAATGCGCGGCCTCGACGGACTCGCAGAAATTCGCCGCTTCGGTCCGGCTGATATCGGTGACCCGCACCGGCTGTTCATCCCCGCCCGAAAGAGCGCGCTGAAAGGCGCCCTCACCGCGAACCGCGATAAAGAGGCAGCCGGGCTCGCCGTCGGGATCCCCGCCCGGATCACCGCCCATGGGCATATTCGGGCAACCCAGCACACCGAGAACCACTTCGCCGTCCTCGATCAAAGCCAGGGCGACGGCGTACTGGTCCATGCGCAGGAAACCCTTGGTGCCGTCAATGGGATCCAGGGTCCAGTGGCGACCCGAACTGCCGCCCTCGAATGTCCCATAGTCGATGAGATCGAGAATCTCGTCCGCCCCGAGACCGGGCAGCGTGTCACGCACATGGGCCACTACCTGGCTGGCCAATGCGTGGTTCTCCGGATCGCGCAGCGCGGCGGCGTCCTCTTCACCCACGAGGGGTAGATCGGGAAAAGCGCCCCGCAAAATGTGGGTCACCACCGCCTGGGCGCCGAAGTCCGCCACGGTGACCGGGGACTTGTCCTGTTTGTCCATGGACGCTTCGGCCACGAGATTGGCCTGAACCGTGCGACAAAGGAAACTGGCTTTCTCCACCGCCTCGAGGGCGATCCGGCGCTCTTCTGCATACGACATGATCGGTTGAGTAGCCGAAGGCCTTCGGCCGAGCAAGCGGCTTGGACCGCGCCCGGACGCACCTCGAAAGCCAGACCCCTGGGCTATAAAGTCCCTTTCTACCCCGTGGAGACCCATGCCCGTTCCCATTCCCGTTCCCATGCCCATGCCCATGCCCGTTCCCGTGCGACCCCGGGACGCCGCCAGCCTATTGCTGCTCAAGCCCGAAGGTCCGGGGACAGTGATTCTCATGGGGCGCCGGCCCCCGACCTCATCCTTCATCCCCGACGCCTTTGTCTTTCCGGGTGGCAAGGTCGATCCCCAGGACCGGAAGCTGGAGTCCCCGTTTCCCCTGGAGGCCGAAACCGAGCGCGGCCTACGCAGCGGCACGGGAGTCACGGCTCGCACCGCCCGGGCCCTGGCCAATGCGGCGATTCGCGAGACCTACGAAGAAACCGGACTGCTGCTCGCCCGCCCCGGCGATTTTCGGGCCCAGGGCCCGGGCACTTGGCGCGAGTTCGAGCAAAAAGGCCTGGCCCCCGACCACGCCGCGCTGCGAATGATCGGTCGAGCGATCACCCCCAGCGCGAGCCCGGTGCGTTACCACGCACGGTTTTTCGTCGCCTCGGCGGCGGGCGTCCGAGGCACCCTCAATGCCAACGAGGAGTTGCTAGATCTGGCCTGGTACCCCCTCGACGAGGCCCTGCGCCTACCCATCATCGACGTCACCCGGCTGCTGATCGAAGAAGTCGCGCGCCTGGGGCCGCTCAACACCGAGGGTGGAGGCCCCCCCCGCCCGACTCGCCGGGCCTTCGTTCACTATAGGGGCCAATTGCCCACTATTCAGTACGAAGCTTCCCTGGGTTGAGACTTGAGAGCCATCCCGAGCGTCGATCCGCCCGGAGACCGTCTTTGGAATTCTTATATTCCGTGAATTTTTCGCTTCATTTTCTCAATACTTGCGAGTAGGATGCAGCCTGGGAAGGGCAATAGGAAAACCTATGGCTGGCTATCCGAGTTCGCTCGCAGCCTACCCATCCCACTAAGTCCTAACCGGTTTCATGTGAACCCGGTTGTATTTCATGAAGGGGTGGGATTCATGCACGTGCGACACCATGCCAGCCATGCCGGCCATGCCAGCAGCAGCCACGCCAACAGCGCCCATACCAACAGCTGGGCCAACAGCTCGGCCAACAGCTGGATTCGCTTGAAGTGGCAAGTGGGGCTTCGCAGCCTGGTCCAAGCGAGCGCTTTGGTTCTGCTCTCCTTCTTATTAGGCACCGTCATCGCCCACCCCGTCCGGGCGTGCACGCTGACCATGGACGCGTTCACCTATGCCGATGGCAGCAGCCTCAACGGCCAATCCGGCGGCAACCAAGGAGCCGGGGCCGTCTTCACCTCGGACTGGGCCACAGACCTCAGCACCCCCACAAACGGATTTCTCGTGCAGAACGGTCAGGTTCAGGTGGGCGATACCGGCGGGACCGACTACCGGGTCTCCCGAGGTATGGACCTGTCCGGGGCCAATCATCTCGGTTGCCCCTACGGTGACCCCACTTGCGTGAGTACTCCGGGCGCAGGCGCGGGAACCACATACGTTTACTCCCAACTCGCCCAGGTCGTCGACAATCACTTGGCCTACGAGGCGGCGGTGGAGTTCAGCGACGCCTACGGGATCACCGCGGCGTTCGGAATCGAGAACGACGGTGTCGACAATTTGGTGGGGGGCGTCGTGGACCACAACGACTATTTCTTCGCCGAGTTGGGCACAACCCGAGTCGTCTCCTCCTTCGTGGTCCAGCCCGACACCTCGTATTTCGTCTACGGCGCCCTCAGTTTCAACGTCGACGGGGGCACCGACGATGTTTTCAAGATGTGGGTGAATCCGACCTACAGCGACTTTCTAAACAACATCAATCCCACCCTGGAGATCGCGGTTGATCTCGACAGCTTGGCGGGAGGCGCCAGCCGTACGAGCCTCGGCAACACCATGACCATGATGGCCAACACCCAACAAGCGGGCACCTTCAAGGCCTTTGACGACCTTCAGGTGGCCCGGGACTCCGAACTCCTGAGCGCGCCCCGCTTGGACATCGGCAGCGGCACGGTTCAGACGGCCTTCGACGAGTGGGCGGTGGGTGTCACCCCCCAAAGCGATTTCACCATCGACATCGACCAGCAGGTCTACATCCCCAGCCAGCCTGCAGGCATCGCCACCCTGACTCTGGACGCCATTGACGCCGCACAAAGCGTCGTCCCGGAGGAGGATACCTTCGTGGTGCCCGGCTATGACGACGCACTGCGTGCCGACCGGGTAGCCGCCGTAGGCGGTGTGCGCCTGAGCTTCTCGGGCCTCCACCCGGACCAGTACCTGGTCAAGACCTATCACTACCAGACTTCGGACAATACTCCGGTCGACGTGTACGTCAGCGAAGATGGGGGCTTGAACTTTGCGCATTACAGCACCTTCACCCCCGCCGGCGGGACCGATGCGGCTCGGGAGAACATGGTCTTCTTCGAGAACCTTTCCGGGGACGACATTGTCGTCGAGTTCCGGCCCACGGTGGCTGGCGCCACGGTGGGGATCAGCGGGCTCCAATTCGTCCCCGAACCCGGCACGGGTCTACTCGTTGGCCTCGGACTCGCCGGACTCGGCATCTCGCGACGGCGAACCCTCCGCGGCGGCCAGCCGGCCTCGAACTGAAGCCGGGCGAGCCGGGCAGACCCCCCAGCCGCGAATGCCGGCTGACACCCGCCTGACCGAGAACCCAGGGGGTGGAATACCCGCCTTCGGTTTTTCGCGGCGTATCGCCTCTCGGCCGGGTTGAACCGTCCCCCGGATCGAGGCATTTGGTGCTCCCCGGCCTGCTTTTTTCTAGGAATTCCAGGAATAGAGCCGGTCGGGCTTTCGCCCGTTGATTTTTTCTGGAAACCTACCCCTCAAATTCCGAGCTTGAACGACAGACGAGTTCTTTAGACTTACGATCGGCCGAGTCGCCAAGCACGTCCATCGACAGCGGATACAGGGGAGTAGTCAAAGCCACTATGCCGAGTCTTGATACGATTCCCATGGAGCTATGGATCGCGGCAGTCCTCGCGCTCTACATGGCATGGGCGATCGGGGCCAATGACGTAGCCAACGCCATGGGGACGAGTGTCGGCTCCGGAGCGCTGACCATTCGCCACGCCATCATCGTGGCCGCTCTATTGGAGTTCCTCGGCGCGTTCCTTGCTGGCGGTCATGTCACCGACACTGTCCGCAAAGGCATGCTCGACATGGACATGGTCAGCCAGGATCAACTCATCTACGGGATGTTGGCGGCCCTGGCTTCCGCCGCCACCCTCCTCCTGGGCGCAACCCGCTTGGGCCTACCCGTATCCACAACCCATGCCATCGTCGGAGCCATCGTCGGATTTGGCGCGGTGGGCGTTGGGATGGATGCGGTCAATTGGGGCAAGGTCGGCCAGATTGTTGTCTCCTGGGTGAGTTCCCCACTACTCGCCGGCGTGATCGCTTTCGGAATTTTCCAGTTCACCCGGGTCATGATTCTCGATCGCACGAAGCCTCTGGAGCACGTCCGAAAGCTCGGGCCTTTCTTCTTCTTTTTTGTTTTCTTCATTATCGGCTTGGTCACCCTCTTCAAGGGGCTCAAGAATCTGAATCTCGACCTCAACCTCCCCGAAGCCTTGCTGGGATCAGCGCTCTTAGGCCTCGTGGGCGCAGGCATCGGAGCGTTCTTCATCCGCCGCGTCCACTCGGGGGAGAGTGACCCGAACCACCGCTTCGATCAGGTGGAGCGGGTCTTCGTGGTCCTTCAGATTCTGACCGCTTGCGCTGTCGCCTTTGCCCACGGATCCAACGATGTCGCCAACGCCATCGGTCCCCTGGCGGCCATTTCGAGCGCAGTCAGCGCAAGCGAATTGGCCAGCAAGGCCCCCGTAGCGCCGTGGATGCTCGCCATAGGCGGCGTGGGGATCGTGGTCGGCCTAGCGACCTGGGGCTACCGGGTCATGGAAACCATCGGCAAGCGCATTACCGAACTCACACCCAGCCGCGGCTTCGCCGCCGAACTGGCTGCGGCCACCACCATCGTCATCGCATCGCGTCTCGGAATTCCGGTGTCCACCACGCACACCCTGGTGGGTGCAGTTCTTGGCGTGGGCATGGCCCGCGGAATTGGTGCGATCGACCTGCGGGTAGTGGGCAGTATCTTTATCTCCTGGGTGGCTACTCTACCTATCGCCGCAGGGCTCTCGATTTTCTTCTTCTACTTTTTTAAAGGTCTATTGACTCCTTAGGAGGCGCCCGTGTCCTGGATCGACAAGCTTGTCGGACGATCGCCCATCGGGCCCATGCAAGAACACATGCGGGCTGCGGTGGCTTGTGCGAGCCAAGTTGCTCCACTCGTCGAAGCCATGGCAAAAGCCGACAACGAAGGGATTTCCATCGCCCGTAGAGAAATCGATCGTCTTGAGCACAGCGCCGACGAGTTGAAGCACGAAATTCGTAGCAACATGCCCCGGCGTCTTATGCTGGCCATGGAGCGTCGAGACATGCTCGATATCCTCGACTGTCAGGACTCCATCGCGGACACGGCCCAGGACATCGCGGAACTCGTGGATCAGCGGAGCATGCACCTTCCCTCAACGCTCAAAGAACCCTTTCGAGCCTTGACTAACCGGGTGGTGGCCGCCTGCGATCAGGGCCAGCGCGTGATCGACGAACTCGACGAACTGGTCGAGACAGGTTTTGGCGATCGGGAAGTCGCCCGGATAGAGGCGATGATCACCGAACTCGGCCGAATCGAAACCGAAACCGACGAGTTGTCCGACACAGCGGCCCGGGCCCTCTTTGCCCTGGAGTCCGAGTTGGGAGTGGCCACGGTCTACTGGCACCAGTTGATCATTTGGATCGCCGACCTCGCCGACTATTCCGAACGCGTCGGGAACCGACTCCGCATCCTGATCGCCTCCTGACCGCGCCCTCTATATAAGCGCGTCCTGTATAAGCGATAAGCGCGTCGTGGGTAAGCGCATCCTGAACGAGGCCGAGGGATCGCGGTGGGGTGGCGGTCAATCAAACACACGCCTTCGGGACGAAGTGACGAACGAAAGGCGACAAGATCCGCGCGCCCTTGGCTACCCCCCGATCTGATACATCTCCACGCGCTTGGGCCGGTCGGTTCCGAGCAGTTCGGTGCGCTCCTCGGAGTAGCGATCCGAACGCCCGGCCCAGATGCCGCGAATTTGCTCGCGAACCTCGTCATCGCTCGCTCCACTCCGCAAGAGAGCACGCAGGTCACTTCCCCCGGACGCAAAGAGACAGGTCACAAGTTTTCCGTCCGTGGTCAACCGGGCGCGGGAACACTCGCCACAGAATGGATTCGAGACCGAACTGATGATGCCGATCTCGCCTTCCCCATCGCGATAGCGCAGGCGCCGAGCCACTTCGCCGACATAGTTCGGCTCCGCCGACTCCACCGGCATCTCGGCATCGATCAAGGCCGCGATCTCCGCCGCGGGAAGAACTTGTTCGAGATCCCAATTGTTTTTGGTTCCCACATCCATGAACTCGATAAAGCGCACGATATGACCCGTTCCCTTGAAGTGTCGAGCCAGGGCCGTCAGGGTGTGATCGTTCACACCCTTCTGCACTACGCAATTGATCTTCATGGCCTCGAAGCCCGCTTCTTCAGCGGCCGAGATCCCATCGAGCACCCGCTGAACCGAAAGCTTGCCGCCGTTCATCCGACTGAAGACCTCGGGGTCTAGACTATCCAGGCTGATGGTCAGGCGGCTGAGCCCTTCCCTCTTCAACTGCCCCGCCATGCGCTCGAGAAGAGTTGCGTTGGTGGTGAGCGCGATATCCTCAACGCCTTCGATGGCCGCCAAGCTGCCAACCAGTTCGTGCAACCCGTGACGAAGCAGCGGTTCGCCGCCCGTGA
This sequence comes from uncultured Myxococcales bacterium, assembly GCA_963933695.1. Classification (GTDB taxonomy): domain Bacteria; phylum Myxococcota_A; class UBA9160; order UBA9160; family UBA4427; genus JAZXM01. Next base: position 8,350 of record CAWVXN010000069.1, read on the forward strand.
TTCGAACCTTGCGGACCCCCATGGGCACCATCAGGGCAACCAGTCGCTCGATCTCCTCGAAACTGAGAATCTCGTCCCGCGGCAAAAAGGCATATCGCTCGCCGAAAAGCTCCGCCGGCATGCAATAGGTACAGCGAAAGTTGCACCGGTCGGTTACCGAGATGCGAAGATCCCGCAGCGGACGATCAAGACTGTCCCGAAGGTCTGAACTCATTGACCCAAGAGCCTCCCCTGTAAAACCGGCCGCACCCAAAGCAAGGACAGCATCCCGATCAACCGATTTCGTTAGCGCTGGTCACGATCTTGGTGATCAGTCCGTACTCCAGAGCCTCTTCCGAGTTCATCCAGAAATTGCGATCGCTGTCGTTCTCCACCTGTTCGGCGCTGTTGCCCGTCTCCCCGGCAATGAGCCGGTTGATTCGTTCGCGCAATTTGAGAATTTCCTCGGCGGCAATTCGAATATCGCTGGCCTGGCCGCCTGCGCCTCCGCTGGGCTGGTGCAGGAGAAATCGGGTATTGGGAAGCGAGTAGCGGGAATCCTTCTCAGCCCCCAGTAGAATGGGAACCCCAATGCTGGCCACCCAACCCGCACCCAGGCTAACCACTGGCGATTCGATAAATTTCATCATGTCGTGAATGGCGAAACCCGAATCCACGTGACCGCCCTGACTCGTGATCACCATGCGAATCGGATCGTGATTGATGCTATTCAGGATCAGCAGCTGACTGATCACGCGCTCGGCAAGTTTCTCGTCCACTTGGCCCGCAACGAGAACCGTGCGGGTTTCGAGCATACGGGCAACCAGCCCATCTTCCTTGCCGGGGGTTGCTGAACCGTCGTTGAGTGAAGTCATTCCTTAAATCGTTCCTTCCCACCCTTGTATTCGGCCACCATCTTCAGCCGATTCATTCCAGCCCAGACCGATCGGTCCGGGGCACCGGACGGTAGCCAATCGGCCACCGGGCGCCTCAATCCGCAAAGGCCCCGTGGCGTCCCGCCCCGGCGGCAAAGCGCTCGGCACCCTCGCGCGTCTCTCCCGAGCGAATGACATCCAGCCCCCCCCGAGTCTCCTCTTCCAGGGCCGAATCCAGATCCAACGACCACTGCCCGAGGGCCGAGAGTCGATCCGCGCGCATGCAGCGCTGGGGAAAGGCAGCGAGCTCCCGAGCCAGCTTCTTCGCCGCGGCCAGGGCCTCGCCCGGTGCCACCAGTCGATTGGCGAGCCCCACACGTTCGGCCTCTTCCCCGGAAACGCCTCGCCCGGTCAGGATCATATCCATGGCCACGCTCTGACCCACGATCCGGGGCAAGCGAACCGTTCCCCCGTCCACCAGTGGAACCCCCCAACGCCGACAATAAACGCCAAAGACCGCGTCCCGAGCCGCCACCCGCAGATCGCACCAGAGCGCCAACTCCAGTCCCCCAGCCACCGCAAATCCCTCCACCGCAGCGATGACGGGTTTGCTGAGCAGCATCCGCGTCGGCCCCATGGGGCCATCGCCGTCCACCCTCAGGACATTGGTCGCGCCCGAATCGGCTCCAGGCTGGCCCCCTTCTCGGCCTCGGAAGGCCCTGTTCTTCGCGACGGCCTTGAGATCTGCCCCTGCGCAAAAACAGCCTTCGGCCCCGGTCAAGATCGCCACCGAGAGGCTCTCGTCCCCATCGAAGCGCCGAAAAGACTCGGCCAAATTGGCCGCGGTTTCGCCGTCGACACAATTGCGCACTGTGGGGCGCTGAATCGTCACGACGGCGATCGCCCCATCCACCTCGTAATCAACATTCCCGATCCGTGTCTTCATAAGAACCTCCTCCGTACAGCCATCGGAATTTCCGAGAATAGTGGATTCCACGAGCCCCCGGTTCGCGCCGGTCCAGAGACGGTACACTGGCTCCGCTTGACTCGGTTCAGCGCCCACTTCCCAGCGCCACCGCCCCCCAAGCCTAGAAGGAGAAAGCATGCAGGTCCCCCTCTTGGTCGATGATTTCTTGCGCCGAGCCGTCCAGTGTTATGCGGACAAAACCGCCATCGTCGATGGTGATATCCGCCTCAGCTACGCGGACCTCGGCGAACGCGTCAACCGTTTCTCACGGGTCT
>CAWVXN010000070.1:0-10418 GCA_963933695.1 uncultured Myxococcales bacterium
GGCCCCAGGCCGAGCCCGATGAGGTTGATAACAAAGAGCAGAATCGCCGAAGCCGTCGCCCGCATATGGGGGGGAACCAGGGTCTGGGTCATGGCAAAGGTGGGCCCGAGATACATCCCGCCGAGGAATGAGCCGGGTAAGGAAAGCATCAGGGCGGTCCGTCCGTCGGGCCAGAGGTAGAGCAGAAACGCGAAGGGGATATAGAGCAGCGTGGCCAGCGCGGGAACCCACATAGGCCAGCGGGAGTCGCGAACCGAGAGCCGGTCGCTCAGGAACCCGCCCAGGTAGGTACCCGCCACGCCGCCCGTAAGGCCGAGCAATGCGAGCCACGTCCCAAGCTCGCCGCTGGGAATTCCGTGGGACCGCATGAAGAAGGCCGCTATGAAAGCGCTGGCCCCGTAGCCGTAGAAGGCGTGAAGAGCGGCGCCAAAAGCCATGTGACGAAACGACGGCAGGGAGCGCATGAACCGCAAGACCGCCCAAAGGTCCTCCCCATCGTCACCCGCCACGGGCGCTGCACGCACAGTCCGGGGCGGTTCGGGCAGGGTCAACTTCACGACCACGGCCAACAAGCAGCCCGGCAGCCCCACTACCATAAAGGCCACGCGCCAGTCGAAAAATTCGTTAAGCCAGCCCCCGGCCCAAAAACCCACAGCGCCGCCGATGGGAATACCAAGAGAGTAGATGGCCAGGGCTGTGGCCCGACGCTCGGCTGGAAAATAATCCGAGATCAGGGAGTGGGCGGGCGGGCTGCAGCCCGCTTCACCAATACCCACGCCCACCCGAGCGATGGCGAGTTGGGCAAAGCTTCGCGCTAGGCCGGTGGCGGCCGTCATCGCGCTCCACACGAAAACCGCCAGGGCGATAATAGTGGTCCGACTCCCGCGATCGGCCCAACGCGCGATGGGAATCCCCATGACGGTGTAGAGAAGCGCAAACGCGATCCCCGAGAGAAATCCCAAGTAGGTGTCCGAGACGTCAAAGGTCAGCTTGATGTCTTCGAGCAGAATCGAGAGAATCGAGCGATCGACAAAATTCAGGACGTAAACGACTACCAGAAGACCCAGCGCGTAACGACGGGCTCCGGCCGAGAGGGGAGCGGGAGTGTCCTGGCCCAGCTCCCCGGTCTGAAGTCGCGACATGACGAGAGCCTATCACCTCAGAGGAGGAGGCTCGCCGGAAACTTTCCGTTCGGAGAATTGCGCCGGTGGCGAAAACGGTTGCCCTGAGCGAGCCTGTGAAGTCCATTGAAGCCTGGCCCGGCAACGCCGCCAGACACCGAGCGGAGCAATGCGGCCAAGCGATCAAAGCGAAAAAAAGCGGACCACCACCGCCATACCCAAAACCGGGCCGAGCCATGTCGTGGTCGTGGGTGGCGGCGTGGCTGGCCTGTTTGCCGCTCTCGCCCTGTCCCGCCAGGGGAATCGGGTCACACTGCTCGAGGCCGAAGCCCTTCCGGAGTGCGCCTCTCCCGTGGAGGCGTTTGAACTCTGGGAACGCAGGGGATCCCCCCAATCCCGGCACTCTCACGCGTTCCTCGCCCGGCTCCACAACGGTATCAAGGAGCTCGCACCGGATCTCTACGCCGAATTACTCGAAGCCGGCGCCCAGCCCCTTCCCTTCTCGGACTTGGTTCGAGGCACCTTCGAGAACCCCGAACTCATTCCCGAGGACGACGAGATCGTTCTCCTGGCCTGCCGCCGCATTACCCTGGACTGGGTGCTCCGGCGACACATCGAAAAATCCACCCAAACCCAGTGCAAAAATGACATCAAGGTGACTGGGTTGATCGCCGACCGGGATGAAGCCACAGGCCTGCCCCGAGTCAAAGGGGTGCGAACTCGAACGGGATCGGGTGAAATCGGGGAAATCCAGACGGACCTTGTCGTAGACGCTTCCGGGCGAAACACCCAACTCGCGACCTGGCTCAGCGAAATCGGAAGCGCAAAGCTCGAGAAGGATTCCGAGGGATGTGGGATTTTTTATTGCTCGCGTTTCTACCGTGTATTGGACAACGCCGAGATGCCCAGCCTCGAAGGGCCCATCGGGGGCGATCTCGGCTATCTCAAGTACGCGATCTTCATGGGCGACTCTAGAATTTTTTCCATCACCCTGGCCGCTTCACCCGACGACGCTCCTCTGCGCAAGATTCGCAACCCCGACATCTTTCACGCCGTGGCCCGGTCCCTACCCACTACTTGCCGTTGGGTAGACTCGGCCATCGCCGAACCCATCACCGACGTGTACACCTACGCCAATCTCAAGAACGCCCGGCGGCATTTCATTGCTGACGGCCAACCCCTGGCCCTGGGCCTCTACCCCATCGGCGATGCCCTGCTTCATCAGAACCCGATCTCGGGTCGAGGCTGCACATCGGCCTGGGTCACGGCCTGGCTTCTCGCCGACGCCTACGCGGACAACTCCGACGATCCTCTCGCATTCGCCCTTGCGATGGACGAAGGCGTCAACCGTGAACTCGTCCCCTGGTATGCGAACCAACTCGAACAGGACCGCGCTGCCCGAGAAAGAAGCGAGGTCGATGTCCAGGGCGAAGACCCCTTCGCATTTCAGCGCGAGGATGGGTCTATCGACCCCAAGGCCTATATGCGCTCAGTGCTGGCCCACGGTCTGGTCCCCGCACTGCGCGAGGACATCGTGGTGATGCGCGCCGTCATGCGCGTCTTCAACATGCTCGAGGATCCCCAGGACATGATGGCCGCCCCGGACCTGCTGGGCCGAGTGCTCAGCGTCTGGGGACGCCGAGAAGAGCGCGAGCCCCTGCGGATGGGCCCCAACCGGGGTGAAATGATCGAGAAAATCGCGTCGGCGAGTCCATGAAGCCCTGCTATTGGTACGGACTCTCATGAGCGAAGTCGTCCCAAAGTCGGAACAGAAGCCCCGCACCGCCGTCGTCACCGGAGCTTCCTCGGGGCTCGGCGTCGCCATCGCGAAAGCGCTTGGCGAATTGGGCTGGAACGTTGCAGTGGGGGCTCGCCGTCTCGATCGCCTCCAGGAAACCGCACGTCAGGTTGAGGAGGCGGGGGGGCGAGCGTTCGCCCACATGCTCGACGTCGCCGATCCCGGCTCCGTCGACGAATTCTTCAACGCCGTCGAAAACGAGTTGGGCGTGGTCGACGTGGTGGTCAACAACGCTGGCCTGAGCCATCCGGGCCTGCTCAAGGACATTGATCCCGCCGACATTAAAGAGGAGATCGCCGTCAATCTCGCGGGACCCGCCTACGTGTCCCGCCGCGCCCTTCAGCCTTTGTATGCCCAGGGCCTACGCGGCGACTTTGTTTTCATCAGTTCCGACGCAAAGCGCTGGCCCCGGCCCCATCAAGCCATCTACACCGCCACCAAGGCCGGCCTTGAGGGGCTGGCAGCGGCCCTCGCCCTGGAGTTCGAGGGCACCGGACTGCGATCCACGGTGATCCGGGTCGGCCCGGCCATGAGCGAGTACGCGGCCGGCTGGGGGGCCTCGCTCATTACCGATCTCGTCAAGCGCTGGCAGCACTTTGGGCTGCAACGGCACCTGGCAATGATGCCCGGCGAAGCCATCGCCCGGGCGGTCGTGACTGCGGTCACCACGCCCGAGGGCGTTCGCATCGACACCCTTGAGATTCAACCCGAAGCGCCTCGGGAACCCTGAACAACCCGGCGCTCCATCGACATCAACAAGACATCGACATCAACAACGACATCGACAACCGCATCGGCATCCACAACCGAATCGACAACCACATCAACATCGACATCAACAAAGAACATCAACAAAGGCAAAGAGAGAGGGGACTCGTTCATGGCCGATCAGGACCGTTGGGAACGCGGGATGGAAAAATTCAAGGAGGTCTACTGCGGCGATGTCGCCCCCCTGCCCCGGGGCACCAGCGAATTCTTTGACCTGATGATGGAAAATCTCTTTTGTGACGTCTGGACGCGGCCGGCCCTAGACCAGCGAGACCGTCGCATGCTGATGCTCGGCGCCATCGCGGCCCTGGGCGAGGGCATGACGTTCGGCATCCAGGCCAAAGCCGCGCTCAAGAACGATGAACTCTCCCCCGAACAACTGCGCGAAGCGCTGATCCACTTGACCCAATACGTGGGTTATCCCCGGGTTGCCCCGCTGATCGGAGTGGTCGAAAAACAGATCGCCGAAGTCGCTTCAGCAAACGAAGCCGGGGACTGACGCGAAGCCCGAGCGCATGCCGATCGCTCAGGCGCGCCAGCGACGACGTCCGAAACCGATGACGCTCACCCCAAGCACAGCCGCGGTACACGCGTAGGGGAAGAGCCAACCCGCCCTGGCGTACGGAGTCGGCTGCTCCCGGGTGTTGCGCGGCAGGCGTACGTCGACCAACAGCGTCTCCGCGGGATAAAGGTGGGCGGTTGCGGCTTCCACCGGTCGCAGGGGAAGCTCGGCCACCCTCCGCCCATTGTAATCCACCACTGCACTTACCCCGGTGCTCGTGCTCCGCACCAACGGGATGCGATGCTCGACGCTACGAAATTGCGCCAGGGCAAGATGCTCCCACGGCTCGGCGGTATCTCCATACCATGCGTCGATGGTGACATTGACGAACAGTTCGATGCCCCCAGGAAGGTTCGCCACCTGGCGGACAAAACCCGGGAGAATGTCCTCGTAGCAGATCAACGGGCCCAGGAACGCCCCGCCCTCCCCGCCCTCCCCCTCTGGCCCGGCCCCGCCCGGCTCGGAGCCGGACAGGACAAAGCGCCCGGGCCCAGCCCCGGCTTCGAGATGGGCGATGCCGCCAATCCGATCGGTCAGCCAGTCGGGGTTTACCACGGGCACCGATTCGCCGAAGGGGACGAGGTTGACCTTGTCGTAACGTCCCTGCACGGTTCCATCCCCCGCGATCAGGTAGGCGCTGTTGTACCCGTAGCGCGCCCCCGGCGCTCGGGACCCCATCCCCACGAACGTGGGAACCCGGTGGCCGAGCATCACCCGGCCGGTGCCCAGCACGCGGTCGTGGAGAAAAGGACGGGAGACGCGATACGGAAAAGCACCGGCCTCGGGCCAGACCAAGAGTTCGGCTCCGGCCTCCGCCAACCTCACCGACGGTTCGCGCAAGCGCTTCAGTCTCGCTGAGCTCGGCATGGCGCCCACCGGGATATTGGGCTGGACGATGCCCACCCGCAGAACTCGGGAACCCTGGGCATCGGCGTCCAGGGCCTGCATGCGCGCGGTCCCATAGGCGAACATCAGGGGCGGCAGAAGCACGACCACAGCCGCGTCCAGCACCCTGGGGCCGAAGCCCTCTCGGGTCAATCCCCGGGCCGCGGCCACGGCCCAGCCCACCACCGCGGCTTCCACGAGGGAGACGCCGCCCAGTTCGGCCAGTTGCATCCAGGCGGGCTCCTCGGCGAAGCCAAGCAGCGGCGTATAGGGAAAGAGATTGGGCCAACAAAACTGCAACGCCACAAACAGCACAACCGGCCAGGCATAGGAGCCCCAACCCACCAACGGGCCAAGGCGCATCCCATAGGCCCATATCGCATAGGGAATCGCCATCCAGACCGCGAACAGCACCAGGCCCGCCAGGGCCACGGGTTCGGGAAAGCCGGCGAAACGAGTCAACAACTCGGCAATCCAGGAAAAGCCCACAAGGCCAATCCCCAGGCCACCGACCCCGCCAAGCGCCGCGGCCTGCCCGGGTGTCGTCGCTGGGCGTCGCGCCAGCACGATCAGGGGTACAAAGCCCAGCCAATGGCCGAGCAACCAGCCACCCGGGGGAGCGCCCAGCGCGATCAGCACCGACGAAAGCGACGCCACGACCAGACTCGGCCCAAATCCCAACCCAAGAATCCACCCACGCATGCAACGAAGCGTGGGGAATCCAGCGCCGACGCGCCAGCACGGGTGGGCCCTCAGGCCCCTTCTTTAGTGAAAAGTCGAGGCGACGAAGATACGGGTCAGGATGTCCTTGACCCGGAGCTCCGGGGTGTCGCTCTTCGCCTCGTAGACCTGAGTCCGAATATTGGGTCGGCTCAGGGAGGGAAACTCATCCGCGAAAGCTTCGGCCAGACGCTCCAGAACCAGGATCGCCTGGGCCGAATCAACGTCGGCCAGGTGGATCACCACGCGTTCCCGGGTCATACGGAAAATTGCGTCCTCCACCCGCAATGCGCTCTGCAGATAGTGAACGTACTCGGGGAAAATCGTGTCTCCCACTTCGGCCACCAAGCCCACCAGTACCGAGGGCACCGAGTACTCGCTCGCGAGGCTGGAGACCCGGGCAAGCAAGGCTTTCAGTTTGCGTGGGTCGTCGGTCAGGTCGTCTGTCATAGTTGTCTGAAACATACACCGACCTCATCGACCACGGCTCATCAAATCTATAGAAACTATGGCAAAAAACCATCAGGTATTTATTATTGAATCGCTAGAATCGTGCGTCCGAACCCAGTGCCGGGCACTTGCGGGCAGGCTTCCGGCGCGGTGCTAAACCTTCGGCCCAACGCCCACCAGGAGTTCAGCCACCATGCGTCCCCACGAAGTCTTTGCCTCCATGCCCTCGGAGCACACCACCGCCTTCTTCACCACCCTGGCCCAGGAGTGCCCGGGCCTGTTCACTCAGGCCGTCCAGGCCGCCTCCATCGCCACCAAAAGCCGCCCCCAGTATCTGCTACGCCAACCCCTGGACAAGCGTGCGGCCGCCCTGCGACGGGTTCTGGCCCGGGTCGCCTCGGGCCCCATGGCGGAAGAGATTCTGGCCACCTACTTCGTCGATTGCCGCAAGGAAGTTCTGGTGGCTTGGCTCGACCGCGTCGGCCTCGAGCACGAAGAAGGCATCCTTAAGGAAGAAAGCCCCGAGTCCCCGGCCGAGGCCAAACTCGCCGAGCACGTGAAGGCTTTCCTGGCCGAAAAAGATGACCCCGATCGGGGGCTCCTCCTTTCGGCCTTCGGCGCCCAATCCTCCATCGATTGGCCGACCCTGGACGCCTTGGTGCAGGCGGAAAAGGCCTAGGGCCCGCCCCGCCCAAGCGAAAGCGGCCCCCGGCCCGAGCCGGAGCACCCTTGAAGGCCCGCGATGAAGATTCGTGATCAAGGTCAGCGATCGAGAAGGTTCGCGATCAAGATTCGCGATCAAGCGCGCAGTGTGATCGCCGCGTTGCTGATCAGAACGTCGCCGCGCTCCTTGGACCGAGCTTCGATGATGATCTTGTCACCCTCGCGCCAATAGGACGTCTGGTAGGTCTCGCCCGGGAAGCCCACGCCCCGGAAGCGAGCCTGATAGCGCGCAACCTGGTCGGTATCGCCGCCCAGAGCATCGTCCACCACCGCCTTGCACACGATTCCGAAAGAGCAGAGGCCATGGATAATGGGCTTGTCGAAACCCGCCATCTTGGCGATGTCGGGATCGGCATGCAGGGGGTTTTTGTCGCCCGAGAGGCGGTAGAGCAAGGCCTGCTGGGGCAACGTCACTGACTCCACTACGCCATCCGCATCACGATCCGGCCGCACGTTGCCCGCCTTGGGGCCGGGTTCTCCCCCGAAACCGCCTTCTCCGCGCAGGAAAAGGCTGAAGCGGTTGGTGAAGAGGGGCTCGCCGGATTCGTCCCTGGATTCGACCTCGAGCACGCAGAGCGCGGCTTTGCCCTTGTCCCAGAGTTCGGCGACCCGACTGCGGTTGGTCACCGTCGCGGCGGTCGGGAGCGGCTTGTGCAGCGTGATGTCCTGCTCGCCGTGGAGCAGCATGGCAAAGTTGAAGGAAAGCCCTTCGACATTTCCCATCCCCCCCATGGCGCCGAAGACCGGGATCACTCCGAAGCTGGGCAATACCCGAAGGTTCTTCTCATAGGTGTATCCAAGTTCGCGTTCGTCCGTCGCCGGAACTCCGGCGCCGATTCCCAAGTGATAGAGAATGACGTCATCCTGGGTCCACGAGTACTGGCCTTCGCCGAGTTCGGCGCCCAGGGCTTTGCTGGGGTCAATGGGCATCTGGATCTCCTCTTTCGTGAGGTTCTTTGAGGCGGGCGGCTCCCCGCGGTTTGAGTGGGTCGCTTGGGGTTAGCCCCTGGGATGTAAAAAAAGGGATACATAAAACGACGGCCGCATGGGTTTCACTCGGACGTCGTTTTTATGCTTGCATCGCCGTGGGCGTGTACCCGGGCTTCAGTCCGACAGCGCCTTGAAAATCACGCCCATTTCGTCCCCGATGCTGCTCGGGATGATGTAGTCCCCCGGTTCATGAATTTGCGCAAAATTCGCCTGAATATCCTCGGCGCTGGGCGTCCCGCTCTTCTCGGTCCAACCCGGCGCCAGGCCGATAAAGATACGCGCGAAGCGGCCGCCGCCCACTGAGTACACCGCGTGGGTTTCCTCGTTGGCCTCCGAGCAGAGGTAGATCACCAGGGGCGTCACGTTTTCGGGCTCCAAGCGATCCGCCAGGGCACCCAGCAGTTCTTCGGTCAGCCGCGTCTTCGCAATCGGGGCGATCACGTTGGACTTGATGTTGTTCTTGGCTCCCTCCACGGCGAGCACATTGGAGAGGCCCACCAGTCCCATCTTGGCGGCGCCGTAGTTGCTCTGCCCAAAATTTCCGAACACACCCGCGGCCGACGTGGTGTGGACGAAGCGGCCGTAATTTTTCTCCTTCATGGCCCGGAAGGCGGGCTGGGAAACATAAAACGCACCCTTGAGGTGGACATCGATCACGACCTCCAGTTCTTCGGGCGAGAGCTTCACGAAGGACTTGTCGCGCAGGATCCCGGCGTTGTTCACCACGATATCCACCTGCCCAAAGCTGTCCAAGGCGGTCTGGATGATCGCTTCGCCGCCCTCGGGCGTGGAGACCGAGTCATAGTTGGCCACCGCGGTGCCACCGGCTTCTTCTATTTCCTTGACCACCTGGTCCGCCATGCTGCTGCTTCCGCCGGTGCCATCGGACGCACCGCCCAGATCGTTGACCACCACCTTGCCGCCTCGGCGGGCAAACTCGAGTGCGTAGGTGCGGCCCAGGCCGCCTCCGGCGCCGGTAATCACGGCCACACGATCGTCGAATTGGATTTCGCTCACAGTTCTGTACTCCTTTGATAAATATGAAGATAAACACGAAGAGGCCAGGCCGAAGTGACCAGACCGGGGCGTGGGGCACGGGGCACGGGGCACGGGGCTTGGGGCACGGGGCTTGGGGCATGGGGCTTGAGGCACGGGGCCCGAATACTCGGACCCGGGGGATCGAGGCACGATCCCGGGGCGATGCAGGCTAGCTCGCTCGGAAAACCCGTCGACCCCGGCTTTCCAGCCCTGAATTCGAAAAAATCATCTCTGCCCGGGCCTGGATACCGTCAGCGAACAGCTAAAGTCGAAGGCTCTTTGGCGCCGCCATGCCAGATCGAACTGTCGCCACACTGGCCGATCGTGTAGGAAATCGGCGGAAACTCCATTTTCCCCTCGAGGATCTCAGCCCCGTGCACAGCCAGGCCCTCCCGCCCCATACGAACCCCGAGGAAGCCCTCAACGCCGAGGAGCAGTTCCCGGCTTCGCCCCTGGCTCGAATCCACCGCGACCGAGTCAGGACCCTGCAAGTCAATATCGGCAAGCGCTGCAATCTGGCATGCCATCACTGCCACGTGGAGTCGTCCCCCAAACGCACCGAGCGACTCTCGCCCGAGGGCTGCGCGCGCATCCTCGAATTGCTGGCGAAGAATCCTGAGATCGACACCCTCGACCTGACGGGCGGGGCCCCGGAACTCCATCCCGGCTTTCGGGACCTTGTGCGCGGCGCACGAACCCTGGGCCGGCGGGTGATTGATCGCTGCAACCTCACGGTTCTCTTCGAGCCGGGCCAAGAGGACACCGCAGCCTTTCTGGCCGATCAGGGGGTCGAGATCGTGGCCTCCCTGCCCTGCTATACGGCGGAAAACCTCGAGGAACAAAGAGGCCGAGGCGTCTTCGCGCCGAGCATCGATGCGCTGAAAAATTTGAACACTCTGGGCTATGGACGGGGCAATCCCCAGCGTGTCCTCGACCTGGTCTACAACCCCCTTGGCCCACGACTGCCCTCGGACCAGAACAAACTCGAGGCCGAGTACCGGACGCGGCTGAACGAGGATTTTGGCATCGACTTCGACCACCTGCTGACCCTCACCAATATGCCCATCAAGCGCTTCGCCCACAGCCTGGCTCGCCAGGGGCAGATGCAGGCCTACATGTCGCTCCTGGTGGCGCATTTCAATCCGGCGACCCTGCCCGGCCTGATGTGCCGCCACTTGATCAGCGTCGATCACCGCGGGCATTTTTTTGACTGCGATTTCAATCAGGCTCTGGATTTGCCCTTGCCGGGCCCTGTGCATGACATCTGGAGCCTCGACAACCTGGGCGATTTCGAGGGCCAACAAATCCGCACCGCCCCCCACTGCTTCGGCTGCGCGGCGGGTTCGGGTTCGGGCTGCAGCGG
>CAWVXN010000071.1:0-10325 GCA_963933695.1 uncultured Myxococcales bacterium
CCTATCCGAGGCGGTCCATGTGCGGGGCGGGCACCTGGAATTCGAGGCCCGGAGCGCGGCGGGCCGACTTCACCGACTCCATGGGGTGTTCAGCGTGAACGCGCTGGCCTGGGGCGAAGCGACTTCTGGGCCAGGCTTGGTCCGGGTGGAACTCAAGGGGATGGATCTTTTCGCGGCGGCTGATTTCAGCGAGGCGTTGGGCGAGCTGGACACTTCCTCGGCTGGGGATCGGCCGGTGTTGGAGGCCGAGGCCCAGCTGCTGCGCGAGTGGTTTCCGGTTCTCGTGGCGGCTTCCCCGGAACTCGAGGTGAAGCGCTTCGAGCTCGAGACAAAGGTCGGGCGGATTGAGGGCGAAGGCTGGTTGAGGGTCGATGGAAGCGACCCGTCGGTTTTTGCCGACGAAATGACCGCCCTGGCGGCTATCGAGGGGCGAGGCCAGGTGGCGCTGCCCGTACCGCTGATGCAGAGGTGGTTGGAGGCTTTCCTCACCCCCGTAGTGGAAGCCCAGGCGGGCGGGCTGCCCCGGGAGGAAATTCAGGCCATGACCGTCTTTCTACGCGAAATGGCCGAGGGCCGTCTGCTGGAGACGGGCATGCTTCGGTTGAAGGACGAGCGTTACCACGCCGAGTTTCGCTTCGAGCAGGGGGTTCCCATCGTGAACGGAAAATTGCTCGGTCCAGGTGGTTTAACCGAGCTACTCACCGGAAGCTGATCGTCCGTGTCCTTGTAGGGGGCCGCCTGTGAACTTGTACTAGGCGCCGTCCGGTGCGGCGGCTGGGCTGCCGTAGACCAGCGCGCCCTCTTTCCATGTGGCCAGGACGTCGATGTTTTGGAGCTCGTCGACATCGACGGAGAAAGGGTTGTCGGAGATCAGGATCATGTCGGCCAGTTTGCCGGGTTCCAGGGTTCCTTTCCGATCCTGCTCGCCGTATGCGTAAGCCGAGTTGTACGTCATGGCGCGGAGCGCTTCGTAGACGCTGAGGCGTTGGTCAGGGCCGAGGACCTGCCCCGAACGGGTTTTGCGCGCCACCGCGCACCAGACCAGGTGGAACTGGTCGTAGGCCACAATGGGCGTATCGGTGTGCAGGTTGAAGAGGAGCTCGCGGTCCTGGGCCCAGCGGGTGGGGGAGAGGTGGGCCGCGCGTTCGGGACCCATCACCGAATCCCTGTGGTAGTCGCCCCAATAAAAGACATGGGACGTAAAGAAGGAAGGCACGGCTCCATAGACCTTCATGGCATCGAGATGTTCTTCCAGGGCCAGGGGCGCGTGAATCATGACAAAGGTTGCGGGGATCGGATCCCGGCCCCCCATGGCTTTCTCAAGGGCCCCCACGAAGATGTCCGCTGAGGCATCGCCATTGGCATGAGCGAAAACGGGGAGGCCCAAATCGGCGAACTTGATGAAGGTGGCGTCGACGACTTCGGCGGGGACGACGGGATAGCCCCGATAGTCGGGCCCCTGGCCCGCCGGGGGAATCACGTAGGGGTCGCGGAAATACGCGGTCTTGCCCTGGGGCGATCCGTCCAGGTGCATCTTTACGCCGCCGACTTTGAAGTGGTTCGTGTACTCCAGGGGGATTTCGTTCTCCGCTGCGATTTCGTCGTAGAAGTTCCACATGGGGAGAGCGACCACATCGATTTCGAGCAGGCCCCGACGCGCGGCTTCGGCGATCAGCGCGTAACTGCCGGGGGCTGTTGCACCATCCTGGACGGTGGTAATCCCCTCGGCGAGGACGCGTTGTTGACCCCGGACCAATTGGTCGATCTTGGTCTCGAAATCGCCTTCGGCCAGGGAGAGGAACATCCGCTGGGCCGCGGTTTCCTCGAGCACGCCGTTGGGCTCATTGGAACCCTCGCGCCGCCGGATGACTCCGCCCGGAGGGTCCGGTGTCTCGGCCGAGTAACCGAAGAGTTCGAGACCGGCACTGTTGGCCGCAGCAAGATGGCCAGAAACATGGGCGATGACGATGGGGTGTTCGGTGGAGGCGCGGTCCAGGGCGTCCCGGTCGGGGTGGGTTCGTTCCTCGAGCAGGCTGTCATCGTATCCCCACCCCAGAACGGTCGTGCCGGGAGGGATCGAATTGTCCTGGATGTGGGCGGCCAGGGTTTCGACGATGTCGTCGTGGTTTCGCATGGGTCCGGCGGGGGGGGAGGACACATTCACCACGTCGACCATGGCCACGTACGCGGTGAAGTGGCTGTGTCCGTCGACGAAGCCGGGCATCAGGGTTCGGCCGCCCAGGTCGACGCTCTCGGTCTCCGGACCGCGCAGAGCTTTCATCGAGCCCAGGGTGCCGGTGGCAACGATTTGGCCGTCGCGAACCGCGAGGGCTTCGACGCTGTCGCCTTCCTTGGCCAGGGTCAGGATCGTTCCGCCTTGGAAGATCGTGTCCGCCGGGACTGAGGTCGTGGGAACTGAGGGCGTAGGGACTGACGGCGCGGCGCAGGCCCCAGCTAGCAGGGTCAGGATAAATAGGGTCAGGATAAGCGGGGTCAGAACAAGCAGAGTCGGGAGAGACAGGCTTGAGATCAGCTGGGACGAACCGGATTTACAGCGGGTCATTGGAACTCCTCGGGGTGGGCGTCCAGCTTAGCGGACGGGAATGCTGGCAAAGCACCGTGGATTGGGTCCGGTGCCGCTTAGGCGGCGTCGTGGCGCGCGCGCGCCTGGGCGAAAAGTCCCTCGTCTCCCTCGCGCCAGGTAATATTGAGTTGGCTTCGAGCGATTCGCCAGGTGCCCCCGTCGCTGACAAGATGGGTGTCATACCAGCCGCCCAGGGTGACCCGCTGTCCGCCGAGCATGTGGCTGGCCTGGATATTGGAAGTGGCATGGGCGGTGGTGCCGTCCACCTCGATTCGGTGGTTTCCACTCAGGTGCTGGGTGGCGTCAAAGCCCGAGAGTCCGGTCCTCACGCCCTCCACCCATTGCGGGAGGGGGATGACGCTTGGAGGACTGCCGCTCCAACTCGACAGGTCGATCTCCACTTCTTCACAGAAGCATTCGCGGAAGAGGTTCCAGTCCCTCCGGTCGCAGCCCGCCGCGTAGTTGAAGAGGACTTCGCTGATGGCCTGTTTGTCCAGGAGCAACTGCAGATCGGCTGGGTGCATCGAGGATCTCCCTGATTGAGTCTTCGTTGGATGGAAGCGAGACGTGTGCGTCGGTGGGCGAATCATTCCCAGAGGCCGGGGCTCAGAGAGTCTAGGCCAGTGCGGGCCGCTCGCGTCGCCCGGGGCGGACCGCTAATTTCCCGGAGCCCCAGATTTCGTTCGGGCGGGAGATCACTTCACTCATGACGGCGCTCAGAGAGCCAGGAAACATCGAGGGCGTTGGCTTGGGCCTGCGCAGTGCCCACTCTGCAGAACTCCTCGCCGGGGTCGGCGACGTCCCCTGGCTCGAAGTTCTTGCCGACAACTATGCCCACGGTGACGGCCTTCCACTTCGGAACCTCGAGTGGATTCGAGAGCGCTACCCGGTGGTTTTTCACGGAGTGGGGATGTCCCTGGGCTCCGCCGAACCCTTGGATAAAAGCTATCTCGACGCGGTCTTGGACCTGGCCCGCCGGATCGAGCCCGCCTGGCTCTCGGAGCACTTGGCTTGGACTTCGTCCGGGGGACGTCACCATCACGAACTGCTGCCCCTGCCTTTTCTGGATGAGACCGTTGAAACCCTGGCCCAGCATATCCAGCAGGTCCAGGACCGCTTGGGGGGGCGCATGCTGGTGGAAAACTCTGCGACCTATATGGCGTTTCACGACTCCCAGATGAGCGAACTCGAATTCGTAGGCCGGGTTTTGGAGGCCGCGGACTGCCTCCTCTTGCTCGATGTCAACAACGTGTACGTCAACGCCCGAAACCACGGTTTTGATGCCCGGGAATTCTTGCGTGGCCTGCCCGCGGACCGGGTGGCCCAGATGCACCTGGCGGGCCACGACGATCACGGCGACTACCTGATCGACGCGCACGGGAGTCCGGTGGCCGAACCGGTGTGGGGGCTGTTCGCCGAAGCGGTGCGACTCTTTCCCGAGGCGCCCGTCTGTGTGGAATGGGATCGCGACGTCCCGTCCCTGGAAGTTCTTGTCGGGGAAATGAATCGAGCCAGTGGGGTCGTCACTGAAGTCGCCCTCGCAGGCCAGGAGGGGCTTTCCCATGCTCCGTGAGTTGCAGCAGGAACTCGCCCGGGCCCTCTATGAGGAGGAGGCTGAGAGCGCGGCCTGCGCTTCGGTCCTCGAGCGAATCAGTCCTCTCCCCCAACTCCCGGCGAAGCAGTGTCTGGATCTCTATCGCGGTTCGGTTGCCCAAGTCGTGCACGATGCCCTGGGCGAAATTTTCCCGGTCTGCGCGGAGCTCGTGGGTGACGATTGTTTTCGTAGCGTGTCGAATCGGTACATGCGCGCGGCCCCCTCGCGGCACGCCGATCTCGCGCGGCTGGGTGATGGCTGGCCGGATTTTGTGGCGGGCCAGTCCTTTCTGTCGAGTGTTTCCTATCTCGCGGATATGGGGCGTCTCGAACTCGGGCTGCATCACGCCCACGCGGCCCCCTGGCCCGAGCCGAGCGTCGATCCCGGGAAACTGAGCGAAGCCATTTCGAGGGAACCCGAGGCCTGGTGCTTCACCCTGCCGCCCTCGGCCACGCTCCTCGGATCCCCTCATCCCGTCCTGAGTATTTGGGAAGCCCACCAGGACCGCCGAGTGGATCGCGGATGGAAACTCGATCCCGCTGCCCCGGGCGAACAGATGATCATTTGCCGCCATGGCACGGAGATCTACGCGGATTTCGTCGAACCCAGTCTGTGGCCGATTCTGCAGTCGATCGCCGCCGGGGAGGCCGTAGACCAACAGCTTGCCCTGGCGGACGGTCTGCGTCGGACCCCATCGCCGGATTCATCCTTGGCCGTCGATTCCGAGGACAGCGTGCCGATATTGACTACGATCCAGGCGCTCTTCGAGCGAGGCTGGGTGGTTGGGGGTAGGCCTCTCTGACCGTTTGCCGCGCGGGGCAAGGCCCAAGGGGAATCGATCTGAAGTGGGAGATCATCAATACCTAAATCATGAAAACCTAAATCAAAAAAATCTAAGCCATGACAACCTAAAAAAAGGAGCATGAAGGATGAAGGAAACGGCTAACCGCAAGGCTTTTCAATTGGCGCTGGGGAGTGTTTTGACGTTGGGGCTTGCCAGTGCGGCGACCCAGGCAGACGCCAAGCCCACCTGGGAAGGGCATGAGAAATGCTACGGCGTATCCAAGAAGGGAATGAACGACTGCCACAACGCCGAACACCGGTGCGGAGGCAGGGCGAAGGCCGACGGGACCTCGAATGACTGGGTCTTCCTTCCCGAAGGAACCTGCGAGAAGATCGTTGGCGGGAGCGCCGAGCCGAAGAAGGATTCGGCCGAGTAGCGATAAGCTGACCGAGGCGCTCCGGGCCGCCTAAGCAGGCCCGGAGCGTAGGCCACGCTGGCGGCAGTGTGCTTGCTCTTCGCCCATATAGGGTTATAGGGATCGCTCGCCCGTTGCGTGCCGGTTGCCCAGGAAAGCTGAGCGTGTCGTTCGCGGGCAGCTAAGAGGGGCCGTCATTTCGGTGTATTGAGTTGGGGAGATTTTGTGCGCGCTTTGGCTCGTTGCGATGCAGGGAAAACGGTTGTCCGGAAGTTAGGGCTGTGTGGTGCGCTGGTCGGCTTAATGACTGGGGCCGGGGCGATGCGGGCTTTAGCTGCAGAAATCGAGGCGGGTTCGAAGCCCGATGAAATCATCGTGCGCGCCAGCCGCGTTGCCTCGACCCTGCTGGAGACGCCAGCGGCGGTCAGTGTCATTGGCCAAGAAGAGATCCAGCTTGCGCGCCCCCAACTCACCCTGGGCGAATCCCTGGCGAGCGTACCCGGGGTCTTTACCCAGAACCGGCAGAACTTTGCCCAGGATCTGAGGATTTCGATTCGAGGTTTTGGGGCCCGAGCCCGTTTCGGATTGCGCGGTGTCAAGCTGATCGTCGATGGGATCCCAGCGAGCTTGCCCGATGGCCAGGGCCAACTCGATACTCTGCAACTCTCGACCGCGGGTCGTATCGAAGTGATTCGGGGCCCTTCGGCTTCGTTGTACGGAAGCGCTGCGGGGGGAGTGATCCGAGTCGAGAGCGAACCCATCGGCGAAGGCCTCTACGCGGAGAGCCGAGTGGGGTTGGGGAGCAACGGATACCGGAGCTACGACGCCAAGGCGACGGCCCGGGGAGGCTCGGTGGGTATTCTGGTCGGTCTGTCGCATCAGGACGTTGCCGGCTACCGAGATCACAGTGCGATGGAGAGCAAGATTCTGAGCAGTCGTCTGGAGTGGGCGATTGACGAGATTTCGGACCTAGCCGTGGTATTCAGCGCGGTTCAGTCACCCCTCGCCGATGATCCCGGAGGCTTGAAGGCCGCCGAGGTCAAGGCCAATCGTCGCCAGGCGGCACCGAATAACCTTCGCTTCGACGCGGGCGAGAGCCTTGATCAGGTGACCACGGGTCTGACTTATCGCCGCCGATTCGGAGGCAAACATGAAAGCACGGTGGCGGCGTGGTACGGCCAGCGAGATTTCATGAACAATCTTCCAATCCCACCGGCAGGCGTTCGAGGAACTCTGGGCCGAAGTTTCGCCGGAACCAGCTTGAAACACGAATACGTCGATGAAATTTTCGGGTTGGAAAATTCTCTGGTCGTGGGTTTTGATTTCGAAGCTCAGCGTGACGATCGAACCAGGACCAGCGCCGGATTGCGAACCCTCGACCAAGCGGAAGATGTGACGAGCCTGCGCGGATTCGTTCGCGATGAACTCAGCTTGCCTCGCGACTTTGCCCTGACATTTTCATTGGGCTTCGACAATCTCCGCTACGAACTCGACAACAACCTTGCCCTAGGCCCCGGGAGTTCTGCAGAGACGGGCCGAGTCGATTTTAGCGAATGGAGTCCGGCGGTTGCGTTCCGTTGGAACCCCAGCCAGTCGCTCAATCCCTATATGCGAATCTCGACCTCGTTTGAGCCTCCCACGACCACCGAGTTCCGTAATCCGTCGGGAGAAGGGGGCTTTAACCCGGATCTTGGAGCCCAGCGCGCCATCAATTACGAGGCGGGAGTGAAGGGATTTCTTTCCGGAAGGCTTCGCTACGACCTTGCGATTTATCACATTAAAACTTCGGATGAGCTGATTTCCTACGAGATCGCCGACGAGACCTATTTCCGCAACGCGGGTCGTACCGAGCGCACCGGGTTCGAAGCGATGGTGCAGGCCGAAGTCATTGATGGAGTCCACCTGACGACTTCGTATACCTACTCTCGCGCTGAATTTACCGACTACGTGCTTGAGAGCGGTGAGAACCTCGTGGGCAATCAGGTGCCCGGTGTTCCGGAGAACTCCTTTTATGCCGAACTTCGTTACATGCACCCCGAAGGTTTCTTTGCGGCCCTTGAAGGCCGGGTCGTGGGGGCTTTCTATGCGGACGATCGAAACTCGGTGCGGACCGAGCGGTATGGAGTCCTTGACTTGAGGGCGGGCTGGAAGCTGGAAAGGGGGCAGTGGCGCCTGACTCCCTACGTCGCAGTGAGCAACCTGACCGACACGCTCTACAACGACAACGTTCGATTAAATGCCGGCTTTGGCCGTTACTACGAGCCCGCCGCCGGTGTCCAGGTCCAGGGCGGTGTGGGGATCGCCTACAGCTTCGAGTAGGGCGAAGCCGGGCCCGTCCGGCGGCCGACTTTCATCCTTTTCCCATCCTGTGCTCCAGCACCTTCCCCGAGACCTTCCCCGGCACCTTCTCCGATAGCCCCTCGAGCGACACTCGGCCAGGCGCCTCAGCGCCAGGATTGGAGTTCGGGCAGAACTTCCTTCGCGAAGAGCCGAACGCTCTTTTCGGCTTGTTCGCCCGTGAGTCCGCCGTAGCTGACTTGCACGGTGAGGTCGAAAGTACCGATCTGGCTTTTTCGCTGTTCCATCTTTTCGAGAATTTCTTGGGGCGTACCGTAGGTATTGATTTCCACGAACCCATTGGCTGCTTCTTCCATGCCCGACTCCCGGAGTAGGGCGGCATTGTCCGCGTAGTCCCCGTAGCCCTTCAGCTGCCGAAAGTGGTCGCTGGCCATCTCGTAGTGCTCCATGACCGTGATGTAGTAGTTCGCCATGTGGCGACGCGCGAGGGACTCGGCCTTTTCGCTGCTTTCATCGCAGCAAAGGAAGTCCACGCAGACCGGCGCGGGCGCCGGGCGGCCTTGGTGTTCTTGGTAGAGTTTGCGGTACCGGTCGAAGTGGGGAGCCATTTCCGCCCAGGGTTTCTGGGCGAAGCTCATCATCTTGGCACCGAGCCGGGCGACTACGGGCACCGAGTCCGACGACATGCCCACCGCGTAGAATCGATCCTTGAAGCTCGCGTAGGGACGGGGTCGAAGCTCGGTGCGTTTCTGTTTGTAGAATTTCCCGTCGGCTTCCATGACGCCGGTTTCGAGAGCGCTCAGAATGATTTCGGCGGACTCGTCGAAGCGCTCCCGGGCCTCGTTCATGTCGACCCCGAAGGTTTCGTACTCCCGGAGCGCGAGCCCGCGACCGATGCCGAAGAGTGCGCGTCCCTTGCTCAGGTGATCGAGCACGATCATCCGCTCGGCCACGCGCAAGGGGTCGTTCCAGGGCAGGATGACCGCGCCGGTGAGCAATCCGATCTTGCTCGTTTGCCCGGCCATGTATGAGAGGAACTGCAAGTTGTCCGGGGACATGGCGTAATTGGAAAAGTGATGCTCGACTGCGCTCAGCGTGTCGAAACCCAGGGGTTCGGCCAGGCCGGCCAGTTGAATGTCTCTCTCCCACGCATGCTGGTCGGTGGTTCCGTCCTCGAAGTTTTGGAAAACCATCAAGAGGCCTACCTGCATTTTTTCTTCCTTTCTCTGGCTGATAAGACCGCAGGGATTTGCCCCGGAAAAGCTTTCCCGGACTTCCCTCTCTCGCCGTACTCAAGCAGTCGCTTTGGTGGCGATTTTTTCTCGCACCCGCGGTAGCACCTTGCGGGCGATGTATTCCAGTCGGCGGCTTCCGCTTTCCACGGATTCGCCGGGGAACTGGGCCCAGAAATGAACGTCGATGATTTCCGGGTAGTCGGTGAGCATCTTGACCAGCGCCGTGATCGCTTGCTCCGCGTCCCACAGTTCGTAAAGCCCATCGCGGATCGCGCTTTCGGAGTCGGCAAAGAGAGGAATTTGATCCGGGGGGCCGAAGGCACCCCAGGAGACATATTGGTTGGCCTGGTAGAGCACGTGCTTTCCGATGCGGGCGGCTTCGGCTTCGGGGTCTTCAGCAATGATTCCCCAGTTGCCTGCGCAGATGGATCCAGTGCCCTGGGACGGGTCGCGGTCCTTCAGCGCGGCCACGTACACATCATGTCCAATGCCTCCAGTGGACAGGAAGCCGTCGCCCAAGCGTGCGGCCCGTGCGATGGCGGGTTCGGCCATTCCTCCCATGAACAGCCGAGGAGGGTTTTTCGCCACCGGCGTGACCGCTAGACCCTCGACCTGGAAGCGCCGCCCGCGGTGGTGGATCGTCTCGCCGCGCCAAGCCCGGCGCAGCAGGTCGACGCCCTCTTCCATCAGGCTGGGGCGGTGAGAAAGCTTTCGGCCGAAATAATCGAATTCCAGTTGCCGGTATCCGAGGCCCACGCCCAGGTCGAAGCGTCCCCCGGTCAAGATCGAGAGGGTCGCGGCGTCCTCGGCCAGTCGAAGGGGGTCGGCTAGGGGTAGGAGCATCAAGTTGGTGCCAATGCGCATACGCGTTGTCACCTGGCCAATGGCGCCGGCGATGACCAGGGGGGACGGCGTATAGCCATCCTCGCAGAAGTGATGTTCGGTGAGCCACGTGGAGTCGAAGCCGAGGCTCTCCGCCCATTGGATCTGCTCAAGGGACTCGGCGTAGAGCGTTTCAAAGTTCCTGTCTCCGGCTCCCGGATTTCGGAAATCGTACCAGAGTCCAAAGTTTACTTTTCGCTGCGCCATGAATCCGCCCGGCCCTTCGCGAACCACTCTAACAAAGATTTGTGCCTCGGCCGGAGTGCGCATTCCGTCTGGCCGCCGGCTTTGCGCCGGCGTGACGCTATTCTGATTCGCCGATGTCCTATGTGCCCGAAAACTCTTTAGCGATCGACCCGGCTTGGCTGAACGCCGCACTGGGCTCGCGCCATCCCGGGGTTCGTGTCGCCGGGGTTGAAGTGATCGATCGGGAGGAGTTGACCAATCACCACTGTCGCCTTCGAATGGAGTACGACGAATCTGCGAATTGTCCCGACACGATGTTCTGCAAGCTCCTTCCCAGGGATTCGCCC
>CAWVXN010000072.1:0-10316 GCA_963933695.1 uncultured Myxococcales bacterium
CGAGCCCGTGGATTGGCAACGTGCGGGTGCAGGTGACTCGATTCGCATCCAACCGGGCGGGGTTGGAATTCTTGAGAGCCTGCCCGATCGCCGAGGAAGGGTGGGTGTACGCATCGGCGGAAAAAGATTCGTGGTTTCCGCCGAGCAGGTGGGGAGGGCCATCCCCGAGCAAGCGGGAACTCGCCCCACCGCTGAACCCCAGCGTGTCCGCATCCAGCGCGCCGACCCCTCGGACTCCGCCGACGGCCTGGGGGGCGGAACTGTCACCTGCGACCTGCGCGGCGAACGCGTCGACCCTGCACTGGATCGCCTGGCCGAGGTTCTGGATCGAGCCGCCGCCGATGGTTGCGACTGCGTTCGGATCATCCACGGCATCGGCACCGGCGCACTGCTCACGGCCGTCCGCAACTTCCTGGTGGATTGCGCCTATGTGGATAATTTTCGCGCCGCGGACCAGAACTCCGGGGGCGAGGGCGTCACCCTGGCCGAGTTCGCCTAATCGGCGGAGCCAAGAGGCGCCCCTGAAACATCGGCGACCAGGTCTGCGGCCGCCCTGAAACCCGACACAACCCGTCCCTCGATACTGGGTGAAATCAGGTAGTCCCCGGCGAAATAGAGCCTACGCCCAAGGGATCGTCGATCCACTTGCACCCGGCGAAAGCTCCGTAGACCGCGGTACGCGCCCACGTCAAAGGCGGGCGTGCCCCCCTCCCTGCGATCCAGGCGGGTGGCTCCCATGCCGCCCACCAGAGCGGGATAGAGAAGCTTGAGATCGGCCAGCAGGGTTTTCTCCACCCCTTCGTCGGACATTTCCCCGGCGCCGAGAGCAAAGGCTTCCCGTGCGCGCACGGTGGCTCGTCCGGGACCGCTGGCCAGCCTACTCCCCGCCAGGCTGGGCTCAAAGACCACGCTCTGCGCGGAAAAACCTTCCTCGTGGGGCAGCCGCACGCGTTCGGGCAGCCCACTCGGCGCACGCTCCAACTCCACGGTGAGCGTCAGGGTCGGGCGCTCACGAACCCCGGTCAAAAAATCACGCTCGGCGGGCTCAAGGACCGGAGCGGCAAGGCACGCCGCTTCGGCGGGCGAAGTCGCCACCACCACAGCATCCGCCCGGAAGGACCGACTCGAGGCAACCGATGCGTCACAAGTGATTTCGTACCCGCCCTGCCCGCCCCCTTCGAGCCGAACCACCGCGGCATGGTGCTGGGCCTGTATGCCCGAGCTGGCCGCGCGATACACGGCGTCGAGGCCCGATCGTGGCAGCCCCGTGTACCCAAGCCCCGGGCGGCCGGTCATCCGAGCGCGCCAGAGCATCAGCGCCGTCACCCGGGAAAGTTCTTCCGCCTCTCCTGAGAAGAAGTCCTCCACCTCGGGGGCCACCCAGCGCCGGAGAACGCTCTCGCCAAAATACAAGCCCGTAAAATCCGAAACGCTGCGATAGTCGAGGTCCGCTGCTCGCTCGGGTGCGGTCGGGTCCAAGAGCGGGAAGTAACGCGCCATCAGGCGAGCCCACCGCACAAGGCGCAGGGCGTGCAGTTTGCGAACACCGGGGATCGCCGCGACTCCACGTAGGTGCTGGGGATCAATGGTGGCCGTCCGGCCGCGCCGGGCCTGAACAACCTGAACCGGGCGAAGCGGGAGCAGGTTGTCCGCCAAACCCAGTTCTCCGAGCCAACCAATGGCGTGCCGGTCCCCGGAGTGCAGGGTCTCCAGCGAATCGAAGGACCCGTCGCCGCCGGCGGGGTCCCGGCGCTCTACGAGGCTCACAGCGTGGCCCGCCTGGCGAAGACGCCAAGCCGCTGCCAATCCCGACAGACCCGCTCCTATGACCAGGACATTCATGATTTCACCCATCTGGAGGAAAACCGGGTGCGCACACTAGCGCCGAACAGCGTTCCAAGCCCGCGGACTCCGGGAAACCCCTACCCGAGGAATCGGGCGAGATAGGTACGAACGGCATTGAGATCGTCAAAGGGTTCGTAGTAAATCCCTCGGGCGGCAAGAGCATCCGCGAGGGTTCCCTTGGCAAAAACCAGGTCCGCGACCTCGGCGGCGCAGAGATCCGAAACCTGGCCGTCCCCAATATGAATGCAGAAAGAACCCGGATGAGCCCGGCGGTAGGCCTCTATCAGCGACCGCTTACAGACTCCAGTCCCACACCCGCAGTCGGCATTGAACGCCCCGGGCGCAATCCGCCAACGCCCTTGCTCGAAGCCCAGATGATTCGCCGAATACGAGAACGTAACTTCGTGGACCGCCTGTAGGCGCTCGAGGTTGTAGTCGAAGCCATCCGACAAAATCCTGAAGGGCACCCCTTCTTTTTCGCACCAATCGAGAAGCGATCTCGCCCCCGGATCCAGTTCGATTTCAGCCAGGAAGGCGTCGAGTCGCTCCGCCGGGAACGCGAAATCCTCAAACAGTTCTAGCGCGTAGTCCCAAGCCCCCAACTCGCTTCGCTCGTAGCGTTTTTGGAGAATCGAGCGCTTTTCTGCCAGGTGTTCCCGGGCCAGGCTCGCGCCCACGTCGCTCAATGAAAATGTACCGTCGAAGTCGCAGAACACCGCAGGCTTGAGAACTCGTGGCGCATGGACGACCGCGCTCCCATGAGCTTCCAACTGAAAGGCCCGGGCACTCGACGAAACAGATTGGGGAGAGCCGACCCCGTCGAGCCAGTTCGGGGAAACCTCCGGCGAAGAAAAGACCGAATCAGCGGGAAAGGGGCAGAGCGCGGCTTCGTTGCCCAGGTTGACCGCGCCCAGCCACAGATCCCGCCCCGCTCGGGATTCCACCAAACAGGGACCCCCTGCGTCCTGGGGCCATGCCACCCGCGCCGTGCCCCGCGCGCCCCCGCCGGCATCGATACGCTTCGCCAAAGCGACGACGTTGGCGATGGCGTCGCGCTCGGCAGGCGCCAGCAGGGGAACGTCATCAGAAAAAACGACCATTCCCCCCGAGAGCGCGACACCGGCGGCCAAGCTCGCCGATTCCGAGGAAGAGAGCGACGTCTCTCGGCTTCGAACCATCAGGCAATCGGGATCGTTCAGCCAAAGGCGACGATGGAGAAACTGCCGGGCAAACGTGCTGCGCAAAGCCGTGCGGGTCGAGGGCAGCATCTCCTCGAGGCCGGGAAGCACCACCGGCTGATCCACCTCCCAGGAAGGCGCCACGTCGGGTCCAATCCGCATACCATCGACAAGGCCCACTGCCGGACCCAGAGGAGAACCGCAACCGAGCAGGAATGCATCTTCTCCCGCCCCCCGGCGAATCGCTTCCAGTCCCCGACGAAGCCGCTGGGCCCGGGTCAATGAGGGATCGGCCCCTTGGCCCCGCATGGCGGGCATAAAGAGAAAATCGAGCTTGAGATAGTCGAACCCAAGGTCAACCAGGGCCGAAAAAGTTTCTTCCAGATGTTCGAGGACTTCGTTCTGGCTCGGATCCAGCACATATACCCAGCCATCTCGACTCCAAGCCGGGTTGTAGGTTCCGCGCAAGCGGGATTCCCCGTCCCGGAGAACCCAGTCTGGGTGCTGACTCAACACCCGACTTTCCGCCGAGACCGCAAAGGGCGCGGTCCAGATCCCGGCGCGAAACCCCGCCCGACGAATGGCCGAGGCCACGCCCGCCAGTCCCGAAGGAAAGCGCGCACTCGGTTCGAGCCAGTCCCCCATTGTGGGCTGGAATCCATCATCGAGTTGGACGACCTGCACCGGGATCCCACTGGTGTCGGCCGCCAACGCCTCGAGGTTGCGCAGAAGGTCCTGCTCGGAGACGTCGTGAAAAAAATGGTACCAACTGCACCAGCCCGCCTGAAAAGAACTTTTTCGGCGGGCGCCGCCAACGGTTCCCCAAAGCTCGGCAAAGCGTTCCATGAGCGGGTTGGCCTCGAGACCCAGGGCAACCCGTACGCCTTCGAGTTCCCGGGTTTCACCGGGTTCCAGAGTCACCTCGAGACGAAGTTCCAGATCGATGATCACTGGACGGCCGGCCTCAGCCTCGGGTCCGGCCAAGAGCCGCGCAATGCCAAAAGCGCGCCCGGTCTCAAGCGCACCCACAAGGCAAAAGGGACCCGTCGCCATCCCGCCCACCAGGGTCATGGTTTCGGATTCGTGCCAACCGGACCGCGGCTCACCTTGGCAGTGGTACATCCCTCGAAGCCAGGGGCCCGAGGGGAATTCGGGCTCGCCTTCCGGCGTCAAGGAGCGAACACCGGTGGGCGACCACGACTGCCAGCCATGGCGCAAAAAGCGAAATGCTGAGTGACGGTGGCCGCAGAACTCGAGTCCGAATTCAATGCTCTCCACATAGAGCGGAGTGGAACCCCGATTGCGAAGGCTGCCGTGCAGGGTGGCAGCGGTCCGATGCTCTTCCCGACGAAGTACGAGTTCCAGATCCCCGGCGGCAAAGCGGCGTGAACCGCTGTCCAGCGCGTCTTTGCGAATCTCGACGATCGGCTCGCCTCCCCGCCGAAAGCGGGCCGCGATCCGTACTGGGTCGACTCGCGACTCGGTTCCATTGTGGGATAACTGCGCCAGAGGTTGGACCATTGGCAGAACCTATAGCGAGGTAATGCGAGGTAATGCGAGACTTGGGCTTAGAGCATTGGAGCGGGAAGGGGGGCGGGAATGGGGACGAGCTCCTGGAAGCGGAAAACCCTCCAATCGGGATCGGGATAAGCACAAATTCCCCGACCCGCCGGGTCTTCGAAATACGCGCAAGTGAGCCAATTTGTGTCACCTCTGCCGCAAATTGTGTCCCCTGCCGGAGAAAATCTGCGGCGAATCTACCCTCGACTTGCCGAGTGTGATTAGCGATTACCTCAAAAAATCCTTCTCTTTCAATGGCTTATCAACCTTCCGGCAGAGCCACCCAAGAATGGCACACCGCTTGCTATAGGAATCGACTGTACCGCGATGTTTCTTCGAGTGATTCATCGCAAGCACGAATTCTAGGTCTGGCGCCCGAGCGGCTACCCCTCCCTTCGCACATTGTGCAAGGAGCTTGCTCGGGCGCTAATGCCTCGGGGACTTATGTCTCGGGCACTTATTCCTCTGACGCTTATGCGTTGGACGCCTCGCCCACTCCCGCTTGTGGCCTTGCCAGCGTGAACCCTCCCCGCCTGGAGGAATGGCGATCGCGCCAGCCCGAAGCCGATGCCCAAGGCCGGGGTGCCGGGGTATAGTCGGGCCATGCGAGCTCAAAGGGGGAAATCCGAGCATCGGCATACCTTGCCCAACCTTGTTCCCCGCCCGCGTCGCATTCGCCCGGGCATGGGTCATTTTGATCTCACCGCACCGATGGATCTCTACTTAGACCCCGAGGACCGCCCAGGCAACCGAGCAACCCTCCTGCGCCTACAGACTGGCATCGAGGCGGCTGGGGGAAGTCGACCTAGGAAAAATTCCTCTCCGGCCCTCCTGGGCCCGGGTGGCAAGCGAGCACGAATCGAACTGGCCATCGATTTAGAACTCGATGAGTCTGAGCCGACGGTGAGCGTCTCAGCATCGGGCCGCAGAAGAAAACGACGGGCTCGCCACGACGCCTACCAGCTCTCGGTGACTCCCGAGCGCATCGAAATTCGCGCCGGCAACCCAGCAGGCCTTCGCTACGGCGTTGAAACCCTGCTGCAACTCATTGAATCCCGGGGCCGAATTCCCTGCTGCCGCATCCAGGACAGCGCCGACCTCGGCCTGCGGGGTCTGATGCTGGACATTTCCCGGGGCAAGGTGCCCACCCGGGAAAGCCTTGAGGAACTGATCGACACCTGCGTCGCCCTCAAACTCAACGTACTCATGCTCTATACCGAGCACACTTTCCGCTTCAAAAAACATCCGGCGATCGGGCGCAATGCCAGCCCCTTGAATGCCCGAACCCTGACCGCCCTGGATACCTACGCGGCCGAGCGTTTCGTGGACTTGGTTCCCTGCCTGCAATCCCTTGGTCACATGGAACACATACTCAAGCTCCCCGCCTACCAGGCCATGGCGGAGACCGAAAGCGGGTGGACGATCGCCCCCAGCCACCCTCGAAGCCTGCCCTTTCTCAAGGATCTCTATGACGAATACCTTCCCCTCTTTCGCTCGGATTGGTTCAACGCCAATTGCGATGAACCCTGGGATCTGGGCCGGGGGCTCTCGGCAAAGCGCAGTCAGGCATTGGGTGCCGGCGGTCTCTACCTCGAACACGTTCACAAGATCCAGCGGCTCGCCCGGCGTCACGGGAAGCGCATGATGATCTGGGGCGATGTGGTTCATGCCCACCCGCACCGGGTTAAAGAGATCGACCCGAACCTGGTTCTCCTCGATTGGTGGTACGAAAGCAACTTCGATTTCGATCGCGTCAAGATTTTCGCGCGACACAACATCGATTTCTTGGTCTGCTCGGGAACCTCAAGTTGGAATTCGCTTTTTCCCAGAATCGCGAACAGCCTCGAGAACATCTCGGGGTGGGCCGATGCCGGGCGGAAGCACGGTGCGTTGGGTCTACTCAACACTGATTGGGGCGATCACGGGCACTACAACCTCCAGGGCAATTCCCTCATGGCCTATGCCTGGGGGGCTCAGGAAGCTTGGTCTGGACCCGCGCCACCCAAGGACTTCGACCGCGCATTCTCCCGGCTCTTCTTCGACGACCCCAAGGGTGAGGTGGCCCGCATCTACCGGAGCCTCGGATCCATCCACAACCCGGGTTTCAAAGTCTTCAATGGTTCGCCCTTGCAATATCTCTTCTTCGACAGCGTCGAGAGCGCTTACTTCATCGGCGCTTGCCGAGCTTCCCAACTGACGGCCCTTGAGAGACGCTTGGACCGCCTGGGGGAGCGAATTCAGGCGGCGCGACAGCGGGGAATTCCCGGCCGCCGCCATCTTGACGAGATTCTCTACGCCTCGGACGCCTCGGCTTTTGCCGTGCGAAAGGCCGCCGCCGGCCTTGAGTATCTCACCTGGCGAAAGGAGCCTTCCGCCCAGGGCGCACGCGGAAGAAAACTTTTGGCCAGGACTCTTCAGGGTCTGGCCGAAGAGCAAATCGCCCTCGGCCGGAGACTTCGAAAACTCTGGCTCCTGCGAGCTCAAGAATCAAATCTCGACCAGACCCTCAAGCGCCTGCGGCGATCCGCGCGACATATGAGAGCCGCCGCAAAACGCCTGGAAACCAACCGCCCCAGCCCCGAACCCGAGCGAAAGAAGATCTCCATCCAGGGCGTTCTGCAGTCCCTTCGAG
This sequence comes from uncultured Myxococcales bacterium, assembly GCA_963933695.1. GTDB lineage: Bacteria > Myxococcota_A > UBA9160 > UBA9160 > UBA4427 > JAZXM01. The sequence continues at coordinate 7,216 of CAWVXN010000072.1, forward strand.
AGAGCCTGAGCTAATCCCCTTGATCGGAAGCCCCCGACGCATTCGGCTTGGCGGGGCTCTTCAAAACTGCGCGCGCAATGCCCGCCAGATAAACCGAACCGGTGCAGCAAAGCAGATCGCCTTCATCGAGCCCTGCTCGAGCGGTGGCTACCGCAGCGCGCGGGTCATCGACCCTTTTCACCTCGCACCCCGGCGCGATCTTGGCGCACAGCAATGCGAGTTTTTCGGGCTCCATGGAACGATTGGGCTCAGCTCGGGTTACCCACGCAACGTCGACACCTTCGAGCAACTTCCCGAGGATCACTTCCGAGGCCTTGTCGCGAGAAATCGAGAGCACGAGAACCCTGCGCCGTGCTGGCATCTCATTCATAGCCTCGCGAACCGACGATGCCGATTTTGGAGTATGCGCCGAATCCACCAGGAGCCATGGATTCTTTCCCAAGAGTTCAAGCCGACCGGGTAGCGAGGCCTCCGCCAAACCCCGGCGCGCCGCAGAAACGAGTTCCCCGTCGGACCAACAGCCCAGTCTTCGCAACGCGGCCAGCGCAATCGACGCGTTGTCGATCTGGTGGTGACCAAGAACTGACATACCCGCCGCGAGTTCGAAACCGTCGGCCTCGCGATAAACAAAGGCCTGGTGAACTGCTTCGGAAATCCCCCACGTAGCCCATTCCGAAGGAGGCAGCCGAGTCACCCGGGCATCTTTTTCCACTCGGAAGAGTGGTGCGGCCAGCGCCTCGGCCCTGGATTCGACGACCGTAGCCGCCTCTTCACCGAGAGGACCCATCACGCACGGGACACCCGGCTTGATGATGCCCGCCTTCTCCCCCGCTATAGCGGCCAGGGTATCGCCGAGTTTGTCCATATGTTCGAGTTCGATCTGGGTAATACACGTCACCGCGGGTTCTACGGCATTGGTGGAATCCAGTCGACCGCCTAGCCCCACCTCCAGCAGCACCTGGGACACCTGAGCCCTGGCAAAGAGGAGCAGGGCCGTGGCGGTTGTCGCGTCGAAGAAGGTCGGTGCATTTTCTGGATCTTCGGCCTGGAGCGCTTCCACTTGGGGCCGGACGCACTCCACCGCCTCGGCAAGGAGATCGTCTCCAATCGAGGAGCCATCGATGCGAAAACGCTCGCTCCAATTCTCGAGGTGGGGCGAGGTGAAGGTTCCCACTCGCACTCCACCGGCCATGAGAATCGCTTCGGCCAGCAGGCAGGTCGAACCCTTGCCCTTCGACCCGGCTACGTGGATGATCGAAAGAGAACGCTGGGGGTTGTCCAGTCGCGCCAAGAGGCGCCGAATGGGAACCAGGTCGAACCGCGCACTCGCGTAGCTCGATGCCCGCTCGAAGTTGATCAGGCTCTCGAGCCAGGCGCTCGCCTCCTGGACGTTGCCGATCCTTTCGCTCACGCTGCCCCCGACCCCCATCTACCCCTTGAGCGATTCCTCGAGGCATACAACACAGAATGACTCAGCTGTGCACAAATGACGAAGGCGGCCCAAATGGACCGCCTTCTGCAGATCTCAACTCCCACCCGGACAGCCGCTACTGGAGCAGATAGCGCTGGCTGTCCCGATACTTCTTCACGGCCTGACTAGTGGTCTCTATGGCCGGGAAGAAATACTTCACCGCGTGCCCACATTCCTGGCACACCTTGTAACAAAACTTGAAGCCTTCGACCTCGCGAACGCTACCGACGCTGATTCTATTTTTGTCGGTGCAACAACGCGCGGGACGTGGCGGCGAAACAATCCGTCGCGGGTAGTCGTTCTTGGGCGTCTCATCGGTCGAGTACTCAATGATATTCTGGGTCAGCCGATGTGATCGCTCTTCTGAATTCTTTTTTCTAATATTGCTACCAATTCGTCTCAATTCTTGTCCCCTCACTCATATTCTGATGATGCGTAGCCGGGCGCTTGCCTCAGCTCGTTCAACAGAGAAGAATAATCTTCAAAAAGCGCCATACACGGCGGGCCTGCGGCATAAAGCAAACGCCCTCCCCCACCTTGTCCTTCTATCCGCCCCTCGAAACTTGCCTTGTTCCCCGAACCTCCTATCGATTTTTTGCCTGCGGCACTGGCTGTTGAAGCTGATTCCGGAAGTTCCATCAGGATCGAACTCCGGGTTCCGTACGAGTCCCCTACGTGAACACAAACATCATCGAGGGGTGAATCCTTCGCGCCGTGCGAGCGACACAGACCGGCGAGCCCATTCACGACTTCCGCGACGGGAAGTTCTGCGATTTCATTGGCCTGTTCACGGACCCGGTCAACCTTGGATGTCGCTCCTTTCCCCAGCCCCGCTTCGAGGGGATCCGAATTACCCACCACGTGAACACCCGGCTCAATTTCCTGGAACCGGGGCTCGTCTCGGTAGGTCACCAAATAGGCACTCTCCCGATCAGCTACGAAGGCATTGAACGGGTTGTGAATTCCAGGCTCAATCGACATAAGCCTGCCGATTGCTTCCTGGGCGCTCCGCGCTTGCAGAGAATCCATGACCACATGCCCTCTGGATTGACGGGTCGGGTCCGGATTCGGCTCGCGCAAATTTGTCAATGCTGAAAAAACTCCTTCCTGGCTCAGACCGAGCCAGGTACCCCCTGCCCGGATGTCCATGGGGGCCAACCACGGAATTTCCCGCCCCGCTCTCAGTGCCGGCTCCTCGGACGGTCGGTCCATATATTCATCCCGATTTGCGGCAACAACCAACCACCGTCCGGGGATTTTCCGATAGAGCGCAATCAGTGTGCACACTTACTCGCCTGGCCCTTCTGCATGCGCCTCTTTGTCCGCCCTGTACTCGGACTCCGAGCAGGCGAACTCGCTGTGTCTCTCCACGATCCACGGGGCCAGGACCCCTGCGCCTATGCTCTACTCGTGCTCTACTCGATCGGCTTGCTTCGCGTGTAGGGATCCAGATTGACTCGACCTTGGCGGTCTACCGCCCTCCTTAACCGGGCGCCTTTAGCTGAACGCCTTTAACTGAGCGCCTTTAACTGAGCGCCTTTAGCTAGACCTACTGCCTAGGCCGACTACTTGGACTTAGACTTAGACTTAGACTTAAACTTAGAGACCTAGACTCCCCACGAGTGACCAC
>CAWVXN010000073.1:0-10251 GCA_963933695.1 uncultured Myxococcales bacterium
CCCCGGCATTCCGATCACGCGCGGTGGCGAGCGCGAAGGAGGAACTTACGAAAGTCTTGGCACCTATTGTTGAGGCTCGGCGGCTCGAGCCGCGTGACGATGTGATTTCCGAATTGGTCCAGGCCCAGGTCGATGGCAAGACCCTCACCGATGACGAGGTTTACAGCCACGTACGCCTGCTCCTTCCGACAGGAGGGGAAACGACTCATGGGTCTCTGGCTAACTTGCTGTATGCCGTACTTTTTCACGAAGGCGCTTGGCAAGCTCTCGAAAGGGATCGGACGCTTATACCCATCGCAGTTGAAGAAGCTCTGCGCTGGGAGTCGCCGATTGCGGTGCTTCCGAGAATGTCGTGCAGCGTAGACATAACATTTCATGGGGCTGAAATTCCGGCTGACTCTTGGGTTCTCTTCGCCATGGCGGGTGCGAACAGAGATCCCGAAGTATTCGACCAGGCGGATCGTTTCGATATTCGCCGCGACAATCAGGAGTCGCTGAGCTTCGGAAGAGGGGTAAAGGCATGCCCTGGTTCACATCTCGCCAAGAAAAACATGGCGGTTGCACTGGAGGTTTTGCTCGATCGCTTTCCTCACGCCCGGCTCCTCGATCCGGAGCGCTCGGCGCCCCAACGTAGCGTTTTGCGCTGTCCAGAAGTCCTGCATATTTGCGAAGAGGGGAGCGCCTGAGGCGAAGTGGAGTGGGGAGGGGGCTGGTCTTTTGGCACGGGCCACGGGAGTTTTCGATCAGCTGGTAACGCACTCCGGTAATTTACCTGAAAGTAATCCTCTCTTCGGAATGGCCGCCAAAGAGGAAGCTCTTGTGGTACGAGTCGCACCCTTATCCCCAGAGAGAGTGTCGGGGACTAGGCTCGTGAATGAGGCCAGTGACGATCAAGGCTCGGTCGTGGATTCAGCGAGGAAGCTGTTTTCCCAGAGCGACGAGCCATGCCCGGGCTTCCTTCTCCGTTAAGTTCGCTCGATAGAAGGGCTGCATGAGCGCGGCGATCGCGTTTTTAGGTCGATCGGCTTTACTCCACGTGGAATTTTGCAAGAAGCGTTGTAGGGCGGCCTCCAGGCGCTGGAGCATTTCGGTCGAGGCAAGGAGCGCCTCAGCCTCCTTCTCCCTTTCGGTGGGCTGGTCGCCCGGTGGGGCAAGTTCACGGGCAGCGAATAGCTCGGCGCCGTAGACGCAGACCGCATGCGCGAGGTTCAGGGAGGATTGTGCAGGAGCCGTGGGCACGCTCGAAACCACGTGACAGCGCAGCAGTTCGGCGGGGTCGAGACCGTGGATTTCGCCCCCGAAGAGGAGGGTCGGGGCGCCGCGAGTCACGGCCTCTTCGGCGACTTCGCGTGGCGTCATGTGCCGTGTGCCTGGCGGCGGATTGTTAGTCGTGCCCACGATCCAAGTCGCTGGGGCCAGTGCTTCCGTGAGCTCCAGCGTTGTGGCGTTATCGAGAATATCATCGGCATGCACGGCCATCTGATAGGCGTCGTTCCAGGATCCAATCTTCGAATCGACCAGGGTGAGTCTCTCGAGGCCAAAATTCTTCATGGCGCGCGCCACGGAACCGAGGTTGCGCGCCCATCTGGGTCGGAGCAATACGACTTGCACATCACTCAGAAGATTTTCACTGGCTTGGGTCATATCGGATTGACTGTCTTTTTAGGCATTGAGCGTCTTCCTGAGCGTGTTCCTGGGCTTGTTCGAGGCTGGATCCGTCCCAAACTGAGACAGCCCCAAAAACCTCTTCGTCAAGATACAACTGGAATCGAAAGCCTGGCCAGTCAGGTCTGCGGGGTTCGATCGCGAGCCTGGGATGGGCTTCGTTTCGCAATGGGGTTCGCGACAGATCAAGTTTTTCTTTACGGCCCCAGGGCGCTTGTTTGGCGTCAGACTTTGCTTCCCGGGAGCCTGGACCCAGGCGGGAAGCGCTCTGGAGGGGCCGTACCTTCCTGGATTGAGTGAACAGGACTAGTTCGGCCAGTAGATGTACTCGTCTCCCTCGACGTAAGCGTGACCTCCGTGCTTGTCGATGAGGATTGGGTTTTCGACCACACTTGGCCAGGCCGGCTCGGCTTGCTCTGCGTTGTGGTCATCCAGAAGTCCCTCGAGTTTGGCGACCTGACCTTTTCGGGTCAATGCAAGGTTGGCTTGCTCGGTGGGGTCTGTCTCTAGGTGGAAGAGCCAGCGCTTTTTATCAGGGCGGTGGGTACGGATCAGCTTCCAGCCCTCGTGCAAAACGGTTTGTTGATAACCCTCGCGCCAAAATAGGGTTTTGTGCGGTGGGCTCGTGACTTGCCCGGTGATGTGCGGGAGTAAATCGACTCCGTCGAGTTTGCGGTCTTGGGGAATGGCTGCCCCGCCGGCCCCGGCGATTGTGTGAAATAGATCGATATGGTGAATGGGATCATCGAACTTGGTCCCGGGTGCAATCTTTGCCGGCCACTTGGCCATGAAGGGGACATGGGTTCCTCCTTCAAAGTGTGTGAGCTTCCAGCCTCGGTAGGGCTTATTGACGTCGGGCAATGCGATGTAGTTGGCGCCACCGTTATCGCTGGTGAAGATGATCAGCGTGTTGTCCGTCAACCCGTTTTCCTCGAGAGCCGCAGTGATACGGGCAACGCTTCTATCGAGTGAGCGGATCATGCCTGCGTATACCCGAAGGTGGTGGTCCTCGATGCCGGCGAGCGCGTCATAGTCTTCCTTGGTCGCTTGAAGGGGGTTGTGAATTCCCCAATGCGCGAGGTAGAGGAAAAAGGGCCGGTTGCGGTTGTTCTCTATGACCCTGACAGCTTCTTCGGTGTAGTAGTCGGTGAGGTAGCCCTTTGGCTCGAATGGCTGGCTGTTGTTGAACGTGGCCATGTATCGGGCGTTGGCCCAGACCATACGCGAGATGCCACTTTTTTCGCGCTTCGCGTTGACGACATTGGGGTCGTCCTCGGGTAGATAGAGCATTCCATTCATGTACAGACTGTCGTCGAAACCTTGGTTTTCGGGACGCATTCCGTCCCTTGACCCCAGGTGCCACTTACCGATGTGGGCTGTGTAGTAGCCAGCGCGTTGCATGACCTCAGCGATGGTCTCTTCGCTGGGCGGCATGCCGAGGTCGAGCATGTCGGGCAAGTCGGCGAGAGCTTCGTTGTGGATCAAACTAGGCAGCGCGGGTGGGTTGATCTCTTGCATCCAACGGAAAATCGTGGCGCCCGATTTTGGGAAAGGCGTAAATTCAAACCCGAACCGGGTGGAATATCGTCCGGTCAGGATGGTCGCACGCGAAGGCGCGCAGACCGCGTTTGCCGCGTACCCGTTGTTGAACACGACCCCTTCGTGGGCGAGGGCGTCGATGTTCGGAGTCATGAGGCTGCCGTCCGCCGCTCCGCCGTTATAAAGAGAGAGATCGTTGAATCCCATGTCGTCGGCCAAGATCAAGATGACATTGGGCGGACGTTCGGCGGGTGGGAGAGTCTGGGTGGCTGGGCCTTGCTGCCACTGAATGGGCACGTTTTCAGGTATGGGGTCCATGAGTGCCATGGCTCTGGGGGCGCCCCAGACCAACAGGTTGATCCGATTCTGCCAACCCGCGTAGGCCATGATCGCGAGGAGCAGGATTGCAGAGCCAAGCCACTTCATGGGGAGGGGGCCTTTTCAATGGGGAGGGAGGGATTGATTGTCCAGCCTGTCCGTCAAGCTTGGAGAACCCTTGAACTGGCATAGAGTGTGTCACAATAGGGCCGACCGAACAATCCGGCCCAGGCTCCATGGACTGGCCCGCTCAGCTTGTTTGGGCGAGAAAATGCCATTCCGGCGGTGTCTTGTCCCTTGCCGAGAGGGACACGCCACTGGGTTCGTTTGGAACGGAGAACTACACGGACCCGCTGGCTATTCTTGCGGTCGCATGTCCTTTGCGTCGACCCCCGCAACAATGTTGGGGCTCTTCATTGCATCGCGCCGGAAGGGTTCACCCAATTCTTGATTGAGAAGGACCTCGATGAAAGTGGTGACCCCCGCCGATTGATCTTTGCATGCGATCTTGAGCGCTTCGGTCATCTCGGCCTGGTTTTGCACGGTGACGCCCTTGAGTCCGCAGGCCTCGGCGACACCGGCGTAGCTTACTTGGGGGTCGAGTTCTGTCCCGACAAAGTTGTCATCGTACCAAAGCGTTGTATTGCGCTTCTCGGCGCCCCACTGGTAGTTGCGGAAAATGATCATTGTAATGGCCGGCCAATTGTCTCGACCGATGGAGCTCATTTCGCTCATTGAGATGCCGAACGCGCCGTCTCCGGCAAATCCTATAACCGGCACATCGGGGCAACCGATTTTTGCACCAATGATTGACGGAAAACCATAACCGCATGGCCCGAACAGGCCCGGTGCCAGATATTTCCGCCCTTCCTCGAAGCTTGGGTACGCGTTTCCGATCGCGCAATTGTTGCCGATGTCGCTGGAAATGATCGCGTTCTCAGGCAGTGCTTCCTTGATGGCTCGCCAGGCGTGCCGGGGCGACATTCTGTCGGCGTCACGGACTCGTGCGCGTTCATTCCACGTTGTGCCCGGGTCATCCTCCTCGTGATCCATGACTGCCAAAGTTTTCTGCCAGTCGGCCTTGGTGTCCCGGATCAGGTTCTCACGCTCGGTTCGGCCGGTTTCGCCTGCGCTCTCTGAGAGTTGCTCGAGGATCTGTTCGGCGACAAGCTTGGCGCAACCTTCGATGCCGACGCTCACGCGTTTGGTCAGCCCGATGCGGTCTGCATTGATGTCGACTTGGATGATCTTGGCTTTGCCAGGCCAATAGTCGATGCCGTAGCCCGGAAGGGTGGAGAATGGGTTTAGCCGAGTACCCAACGCGAGTACGACATCGGCCTTGGAGATCAATTCCATCGCCGCTTTTGAGCCGTTGTAGCCGAGGGGGCCGCACGCCAAGGCGTGGCTTCCCGGGAAAGCGTCGTTGTGCTGGTAGTTGCAGCAGACCGGAGCACTCAGCCTTTCGGCCAGTGCCTGGGAGGCGGGGATGCCTCCGGCAAGGATGACGCCGGCACCGTTGAGTATGACGGGGAAGCTCGCTTGGGAGAGTAGGGTTGCGGCGTCCGCAATCGCCTGGCGTCCGCCCGAGGGTCGCTCGAAACGAACGATTTGTGGTAGATCGATATCGATCACCTGTGTCCAAAAATCTCGAGGGACGTTAATTTGGGCAGGCGCCGATCCGCGCCACGCCTTGAGGATCACGCGATTGAGCACTTCGGCGATGCGCGAAGGATCGCGCACTTCTTCCTGATAGCAGACGATGTCGTGGAACATTGCCATCTGCTCGACTTCCTGAAAGCCGCCTTGGCCGATTGTCTTGTTCGCCGCTTGGGGTGTCACCAGCAGCATGGGCGTGTGGTTCCAATAGGCGGTTTTCATCGCGGTAATGAAACCGGTGATTCCGGGACCATTTTGGGCGATCGCCATCCCCATCTTGCCGCTCGCTCGGGTAAATCCGTCACAGATAAGCCCGCCGTTCGTCTCGTGCGCGACGTCCCAGAATGTGATTCCCGCTTTGGGGAAGAGATCGGAAATGGGCATAAAGGCGGAGCCGATAATGCCGAATGAGTGCTCGATGCCATGCATCTGCAAAACCTTTACGAAGGCTTCTTCGGTGGTCATTTTCATGATCGGGATCTCCTGGCGGGGCGACGAGTGAGTGCCTGGGTCGTCATTGGCGGTGGGTTGAATTGCTTGGATTCCGGGGTTCCACGAAAGGGCTCTGGCAGCCAGTCGCAGGAAAATAGGCGTCCAATACTAGCCGCCTACGGGCCAAAATCCGCACTGAATATCCTTCTGATTGAGCATCTTCATGCTCGATCGCTCTAAAGGGGAGTTTTTTTCCCCATGCGATGGATCGTCGTTTTGGTCGGCCAAGGGGCACCGGCCCAGGGGGATCTGTCGTTCGACGGACTTCGCTCTCCAGGGCCGACCCCTTGGATGCTGAACTTTGGTGAATCCAGCCATATCGGTTTGTCGAGCCGGACCTGCCCATAGAGAGGGGACGGCGGGCTACGATGACAGCCTGTGCCCGTCTCGGAGGCGCCGAACCCCGGCCCCCCTCGGAACGGGTTGCACGGGCTGTGTATGTTCTGGAGTCAACGTTCCGCATTGCCGGTGGTCGACTCCGATCGGTCCCGGGCTGGCGGGGCGGCTAAAACTGGCGAAGCTCGCCGACCGAGAGAACCCAAGCTTCAAGGGAGGCCGACCCTTCGCCAGCGGCGGCCTGGATAAAGCGTTTCGGGGGCTCATCGAGTGGTTCGTCGGCAAGATCAAATGTTCCAAAATGAATCGCGACCGCGGTGTCGGCATCGACGTCCATGGCCGCCCAAACGGCCTGCTCCGGATTCATGTGCGATAGGTCCATCATCTCAGTGGGCTCATACGCGCCAATGGGCACAGCCGCGAGATCAAAGGGGCCAAGCGCCTCGCCGATCTCCTTGAATCCCGTGAAGTAGCCTGTGTCACCGGCAAAGAAGAAACGGCGCTTCGGCCCGATAACGGCCCAGGATGACCACAATGTCGCGTAGGTGTCCGTGAGGCTGCGTTTGCTCCAGTGTTGCGCGGGTAGGCAGTGGATCTCGACCCCGTGGAGGGTCGCCTGCTGGGCCCAGTCGAGTTCCACGACCCGTGTGATCCCACGTTCGAGCAGCAACTTGGCATTTCCGAGGGGAACGTAGAAGGTGACCTCCGGGTCGCGTTGGGCAATTCGCTCGAGGGTGGGGAGATCGAGATGGTCAAAGTGGTTGTGAGAAATTAAGACAAAGTCAATTTTGGGTAGATCTTCGAAGAGGATTCCCGGCTCGACCCTTCGGGCAGGGCCCATCCAGGAAATCGGGCTCGCGCGCTTGGACCAGATCGGATCCGTCAGGAAGCGGACGCCATCCATTTCAATGAGCAGGGTCGCGTGGCCAATCCAGGTCACGGTGGCCGCGTCTTGGGTTTGCGCGCCCTGGGTCGTCTCACCCTGGGCAGCCGCGCGATAATGCGCTGTCCCGCTGTCTTCGGTGCCCGGTGCGCCAGGCCGGGGGCGAAGGGTTGCTTTGATTCTTCCCCACATGAAAGAGATGTGTACCCGGTTGGTTCCGCGCAGGAGCTCACCCACCGGGTTGGCGAAGCGGCCGTTTTCGGTTCGGGGGGCCGGTTGCAGCCATACGAGGGTGTCGGGGGGCGGCGGCGGGGGGGAATCTCCGATACAGGCGAGACTCGTTGTGATGAGGAGCAGTGTCAGGATGAAATGCCCGTTTGCTGTTCCTGATTTCGACATCACTGATTGCGGTACTCCCGGGCGGACAAGAGACGAGGCTTCGGCAGGGGGGGCAGGGGGGCGGGGGACAGAAGCTTCTCCTCCACTGCCCGGCGCTGCATTGCCAAGGGAGCGCGTAGTATGGGCCAACTTTGCAACGGATTCTATACAGAAGATGGCGAAGGCTGGCTCGAGACTGGGGGCTCGCTGCCATGTAAAAGGGGGGCTGTCAGGCTGGGGCATTCGACCAGGGACTTCGAAGTTGAATTCTGTTGTCCGAAGCCCCTCGCTGAACCCGCTGACAGTGCTGATGGTGGGCCTCCTGGGTTTTGGCTTCTGCTCTTAAGCCGCCCTGAAGACTCAACAGACTGATTGCCGAGGGGACTCGATCCCCTAGGAATGGGGAGCGCGAAGCGAGTCGCGCTCCCCATTCTTACTTGATGGGAAGGTGTAGTCGAGCTCTCCCCGACCTTAGTTCGTCGTAAAGTGAGAGAGGCAGTCGGTTCCGCTCGGCTGGCCAGTGACGCCGTCCCAACCGCACTCGTCCTCTTCGCGAATGTTGTACTCGATCCGTCTCTGCTCAAGCGCTTCGTAGAATTCGGCTTCGGAGACTTTTCGCTCGCGGTAGAAACTCAGGTACGAAGGCGCACCGGTGACGACATTGAATCCCTGGGCTGATCGCACCCGTCCACCGTTCGCCGAAAGCGTAGTCAAATGGTTCGCCATCAAATTTCCGGCGAAGGGCGGCGAATCGAATACGACCTTGTAGAGGACCGTGTCGGGCTCAATGATCTGGGTGTAAGTCTGTGCCGTCCCATAAGGTGTCACGAAGGGACCGGCCAAACTTCCGTGGCAATCCGAGGCGCTTTGATCTGCACTGTAGACCTTCTCGTTGCCATTTTCGCCGCAGACGCCGTCCCCCTTGACTTCGCCGTTCGCGCCGGTGCACTTGGCGGCGTCGGGCTGCGCGGGATAAACGAATACATTGCGCTGGCGAATCGAGTTGCCCGTTACCTCGAGATGGATAAATCCGCTGTAGTGGCCATAGTCATAGGGCCAAGACGCGCTTACGTTGGGATCGCCTCCCGCCCCCAGGAATGTGTAATCACCAACCCAAAACCCGTCCTCACGCTGCCAAGCCTCGTAGTCGAGCAGGTTCACCTGTTCGAGGTCGCACTCGTTGACAACAATTTCCGGGACGCTGGCTTTGCCGCTCGCGGCATCAACTATCGCCTCGCTAAAAGCCTCGACCGCGGCACCGATCTCGTCCTGACCCCCAGAAAATCCGCAGCCTTGTTCTCTGTCCGCGCGGCGAAGTCTCTTTTGGAACCGGTTCTGACATTGGACAACGTCCCGGCTATCGGCCTCAGAAAGAATCCCGCCGGCGTTGGCGATGCAACGGTAGTAGCGAGAGGTGGCCTCGTTCTTGGCCTCAGGACATTCGCTATCAGCCAGGGCGGACCCGGTAATCAGCGGTAGAAACAGCATTAGAAACGGAAGGAGGCGCAGCATCAGAATGATCCTTTCAGTGTTGTGTTGAGCGACAGACTCGCCCCTTGTGGGCTGCTGCCAATGTCCGTGGGGCACCTGGCTAATGCCTTAGTGACCGTGAACTCAAGAGGCGGGTTACCGTCCTCTCCCAACCTTAAGTCGGGCGGAATTAGCGATTCGGTTCCCTCGAGGGGCATTTTTTTGATTTTCATTCACTGTCCCAGGGGTTTTTTTCCAGAAGCTCGGAAATCACAATATTCGTGATCAGGGTGCCCTCGGGATGGCCGGGAACCGAGTTGGGCTTCCAGACCGTCCCTGTAGCCCACCGCCCGCCACTGCCCGCCCCAGTCCCCTGTAGAGACCCGGGGGCAGCTGTCCGGTGGGTGGGGTACCCGGGGCGCAGGCCGGATTTTCGCCAAAAGACCTTTTTCCTTAAGGAATTCCCCAGCTTGGGTGACGGGATGGCATAAAGGTCTATGCTGCGCGCCTCATGCCACTTCTGACCCTCGAAAATCTGTCGATCTCTTTTGGCCGGGATGCCCTGCTCGAGCGCGCGGCTTTTCAAATCGATGCCGGCGAGCGGGTTTGTTTGATTGGGCGCAACGGCGCCGGAAAATCGACCCTGCTCAAGATTGTCGAGGGCGAGGTGGTGCCTGACGCGGGTGATATCTGGCGAAAGCCAGGTCTTTCGGTGGCCCGACTCTCCCAGGATCTCCCCGAAGACCACGAGGCGACAGTGTTTGATGTCGTTGCCACGGGTCTCGCGGAGACCGGGCGATTGCTCGCCGAGTTTCATCGTGTATCCCACGGGGTTGCGGATGACGAGTCCTTGCTCGGACGAATGGAGGTGCTTCAGCACCAGATTGACGCGTGTGATGGTTGGAGCCTGAGCCAACGAGTGGATCAAATTCTGGATCGGCTTGGTCTTTCAGCGGATGCGCGTGTCGGGACACTGTCCGGCGGGTGGCAGCGGCGGGTCGCTCTGGCTCGTGCGCTAGTGAGTGATTCCGATTTGCTGCTTCTCGACGAGCCCACAAATCATCTCGATATCGAATTGGTTCAGTGGCTCGAGGATCAACTGCTGGAATATCGAGGCGGGGTGCTTTTCGTGACCCATGATCGTTCCCTGTTGAGGCGGCTGGCGACGCGAATTATCGAACTCGATCGGGGAATTCTCACTTCGTGGGCTGGGGATTACCCAACCTACTTGGTGAAGAAGGCCGCCGCCTTGGAAGAGGAAGCCCGTCACGCTGCGCTCTTCGACAAGAAGCTTGCGAAGGAGGAGGCCTGGATTCGCCAGGGTATCAAAGCCCGCCGAACTCGGAATGAGGGGCGGGCCCGCGCTCTGGTAGCCTTGCGTGATGAGCGCGCCAAGCGGCGAGAAGTGGAAGGCAAAGTCCGCCTCTCGTTGGACACAGGTCGGTCCTCTGGCAAGCTGGTCGCTGAGGCCGAACACCTCTCCTACTCCTGGAGTGCCGGCGAATCTCCCTTGG
>CAWVXN010000074.1:0-10235 GCA_963933695.1 uncultured Myxococcales bacterium
CACGCTGGCCACACAGGCCACACAGGCCACACAGGCCACACAGGCCACACAGGCCACGATCCCTGGGGACACCACTACGAAAGCATTCTCCGCCCTTGCTTTCTCCCTCCAAGGTTCTGTCAACGGTTCTGCTGACACTGTCAGTGAAATCCCAGCGGCACGGGTCTATCGAAATGACGTCTCCTCCAGAAACATCGTCACGCGCTCGATCTTTGCGGAGAAGCCCGTCTACGCCCCGGAAATAGCCCAGGCGCTCGTCAACCTGCGTGAATTTCCTGTCATAGACCTCAAGGCACGAACTCAAAGCCCCCAGGCTTTCGTCGCGGAACTGGCCGAACAATCGCTTCTGCATCGCGCGGTCAACCACCCCTACCTCGAAGCGATGGGTTCGGGCGCACTCCCCGACACGCGCTGGGCGCTCGCGGACTTTGGGCAGCAATACCACGGTTATTCCAAGGATTTCCCGCGCTACCTGACCGCCGTGATCTCCCGACTCGCCGACCCCGGGCATCGCGCCGGACTGATGGAAAACCTCACCGAAGAATCTGGAATCTACGAGGCCGAGGAACTCGCCGAGCTCAGCGAAATTGGAATCGAATCCGAGTGGATCGTGGGAAAGCCCCATCCCCTGCTTTTTAATCGTTTCTGTAAAGCGATGGGCCTTGAAGATCAGGACCTGAGTTCAGAACCCGACCAGATCATCTGCTGGCGGGAAATGTTCATCAGCCTGTTGTCCAATGGGACCCCGGCGGAGGCCGTCGGCGCTCTCGGTCTGGGAACTGAGAATATCGTGAGCACCATCTATCAGCCCTTCTGCCGGGCGGTGGCGACTCTTCCCGAACTCGAAGCCAAGGACACGGTCTTCTTCCCCCTGCATACCGCGGTGGACGACCACCACCAAGAGACGCTCCAGGGCATCGCGGCTGACCTAGCGGTGAATGACGCGACTCGCTGCGAACTGCGCAGGGGCATGCTGAAGGCCCTCTCCTTGCGGTCCGTGTTCTGGGATTGGATGTACCGACGCGCCTTGGACCCGCAGAACGCCGACAAGGCCCTGTGAAAACCCGCTCGCCCAGGAGAACCTCATGTCGAATCCCGTCCCTCAGCCTGTACTGGACTTGATCCTGCGCGCCCAATCGCGCCAGCCCCTCGGAACCGACGTCGCTCCCGAGAGTTGGACTTCCTCCACGGACACCCCCCGAGAGGATCACTACAGCAACAAAAACGAGCGCTTGGAGATCGACTTCTCCGTCCAACGAGCAGCGTTCCCCCTATCACAGACCATCGACACGAGGATTATCGAGATTGCCCCGAGCAGTCGAAACGAGCGCCACAAGCATGCACATGAGTCGCTCTTCTTCGTGCTTGATGGGCAGGGAGAGGTGCTGGTGGGCGAGGAGTGGAGCCCCGTAAAAGCCGGCGACCTTGCTTTCGTCCCGCGTTGGATCATGCACCAGACACGGAACACCTCGGCCACAGATGCCCTTCGGGTGCTGGCCATTACTGATTTTGGTTTTACGTCGGCGGTCCTCGGAGACTACGACCGGCGCACGCGGCTGTCTCATTCCGGCCAGGACGCGGGCTGAAGCCACCCAAATGCCGGGCCCCATAGCGCCACGAGGACACCCGGCTTTACCCGGGGTGAAGGCGCCTTTGGCCGAGTCAAAACGGCCTTTTCCCAATCAATTGATCTGATTTTCCAGCTTTCACCGACTGGGTATTCAGTGTGCAGGTCCCCTAGGCACCATATCCCTAACGACAAACCCAAAACCGAGGACACAATCCCGATGAGCTCAAGGAATTTCGAGAGGAAAAGTAAAGACCACTCCTTCGCAAGGTCGACCCCGGTGTCAAAAGATGGTTTTAGTCCATCTCGGTCCAGTCGATTGGCGACAATTCTCAGTTTCTTGATGGTCTTCTCAACGGCATGTCAGTTTGGCCCAGAAAACGGAGAGATCTTCTCCGGCAACACCCTGGGTAAGAGTGTGACCTTCTTCGGGACAACGATCGACCCGAGCGGCACCATCACGATCCAGGTTCTCGACCCCGCCAACCAGGATCCCTATGCCGCGGCGTCCACTTGGTCCGACATCGGCTCAACAACGCCCAACGGGTCTTCGTTTAATTGGAACGGAAGCGATCTCTATCCCTGGGATCTCAATGCGATTATCGTGAACAACGCCGGCGAACAGGATCGCTGGAGAAACGGCGGACTCGTTCGCACACGGGCAAAAATCACTTTCGGCGGCGGGTCGGTAAACGCCCAAGTTTTTGAAAACTTCCTGGAATGCACGATCGACAACTTGACAGCAAGCATCTTCGATTTCAACGCAATCTGCGGCAGTTCTGATGGTTCGGTCGCAACCCTCGTGGACAGCGACCCTCTGCCCAGCCCAGGAGTCGATTTTTTGAGCCGCAAAGCAACCGCGACTCTTGCGGAGGCCGAGGATTACCTGCTCGAGGTCGGTGCGGGTCCGGGGGGCAACCGAGAGAGCTTCGCCCAATGGAAGAGCATCAACGGCTTCCCCTCCGCCGACGAATTCAGCGCCGTCTACTTCAACGAGGGCGACCTGGGCTCTGGACGCGAAATGCATTGCCGAGAGATCAGTGCACGGGAAGCGGGAATCTGCAGACACAAGCCGTTGGCTCCCTTCGTCAGCCTTCCAGGTGCAAAGGTAACCGTTCGAACGGCCTGCTACGTCAGCAACTACTTTGATACGGCGAACCTGCCGTCGAATGACCCGGCCACTTCCGTCGACCTGGCTGTCCTCGGGCACCAGTTGGGCAACAGCTTCGGGGCCAAGGCCACCGTCGCCATGGAACGAGTGCACTTCTACAATGAAGGGGATTTCCCCGCCAACTGGTGCCAGTTTCCGACCAGCCCCATTCCCGCTTCGGTCACCAATCGCGTGAAGTTCTACGTTTACGGCCCGGACGAAGCGGACCCGGCATTGCCCGAAGTGGCACTTGATGACCAAGGCGCAAAATATGTACCGGGCCTCTGCCTTGCCTGCCACGGCGGCGACCCAAGTTTCACCGAGCCGACCAATATCGTGGATGCAGAGTTTCTTCCCTTCGACGTCGAGTCCTTTAGTTACTCAACGATTGCGGGTTATACCCTGACCGATCAGCAAGAATCTTTTCGCGAACTGAACGCAATGGTTCGGCAAGCGGCCGTCAAGTTCCCTTCGCCTATCGTGGAACTGATCGACGGCTGGTACCCGTCGGCTACACCCGGGGATGGCGTCCTGACTCCCGGCGCAACCGCCGACACCGACTTCGTACCCACCGGATTCGCCGGAAACAAACGCCTCTACAATGGCGTCATCAAGCCCTACTGCCGGATGTGCCATGTCTCCCAATCCGGGTCCTACGCGTTCAACGACAGCGGTACATTCGCCGGCACCGGAGCCAATGGGGCCGCCTGCGGCTACCAGGAAATGCCCCATGCCCAGGTCACCCAAGCCGCCTTCTGGAACAGCCCGGCGCGCATGATTCTTCAAAACGAGACCGGCAATTACGATCACTGCGCTTCAACGCCTTGATCTCGGCCGGCTGAAGAAGAACCGCTTAGCGATTTCGTCCGTCGATGGAGATCTGGAGAGCTCGGTCACCGATCTCTGCGGAGACAGGCGGTAGAGATTGTCGTTCTTTTCGGACGCCGCGGTCCCGCTTGTCAAACACCGTGCCGAACGTAAATCCGGCAGCCACGAGCACCACCCCGGCAAGGAGACAAGCGGCGACAGCCCTACCCCAGAGTCCCGGCAAACGCACCCACCGAACCAGAACCTCGCTGGTATACACCGCGAAGGGGAGACACAAAGCCAGAAGGTAACTGCCCTTCAGGGTCACGAACCACGGGTTGCCCCATGTGAAAGTCACGTAGCCGGCCAGGGTGATCACGACCATCAGAACCAAGAGCGTGTCCCGGCCACCCGGCTCGGCCAGGGCCCGGCGCAGGCCGCTGCGGAGTCCGACAAGAAATGCCGCTGTGGGCACCAGGGCCAGCACCAGAATCGCTCCCCCAATGCGACTGGCGGCGACGGAATTGGGCAGGAAATGCCGGTGCCCATCGAAGAAAACCGTTGCATAGGTTGAACCCCAGACCGAGCGAAGTAGATCGGGGTTGAGGAGTTGGGGATCGGTCCACGTGGCCAGGGGAATCCGGAGATAGTCGATCAGGCTGCGCTCTCCCGGAGGCAGGCTGAACATCGATTGATGAATCACGAGGTCCTGGGGATAGAAGTAGCCGTACAAGTACCAGTTGTGAAGATAGAACCAGCCTCCTACGAGCATCATCAGAGCCCCCATCAGTGCCATGCGAGGGAGATAGATCCGCACCTCCCCGCGGTCGAGAGCGGCCCACGCCCAGCTCAGAACAACCGCCCCTCCCACGAGTAGCCCGGACAGCTTGGTCAGCACCGCTAGGCCACAGAGCAGCCCGATCAGGGCTGCCTCGCCCGGGCTGGGAGCCCGGGGCATGGGCCGAATCGCCACCCAGAGCACTCCGGAGACCAGCAGCGAAAGCAGAATCTCCTCGCCGATCATTGGGCTCATGTACAGGTGCACCGGGAGGAAGAGAATCAGGCTGGCCGCTACAAGCACCCGGAGACCATCCTGGGGATCCAGTCGGCGCACGACAGTCACCACGAGAAAGACAACCCACAGACCCAGCGCGCTCAGGATCAGGGCCAGCACCGGAAGCAACTGGTTCTCCAAACCAACGCTTCGCAACCCCCGCCACAGGCCGGCCGCCGAGTAGTAGAAAAACGGAGGATGAGAGGCCGACCACATGGATTCAGGAGAAGGCAGCGCCCAGGAAGACTGAAGGTATTCCAGATACTGGAGATTACCCGCGGCATCAAACCCCAACTCCGCGCGAAAGCGCAGGGCGTTGTTGATGCGCATCCCGATGCCAGTGAGGAGAAGTAGCCCCCCCAGCCACCCCAGGGCCCGTGCCGGTATTTCGCTGGCCGTCATGCTCCGAAGGTCTACCACGCTTGGCGCTTCGGCGCGGGGTTCAGTGGGTGTTCAACTCGATTCGGGCAGGAGCAGAGCCATGAGTACAGGTACGGCCAGGGCCGCCAACAGGGTGGAGACCACAACGAGGCTGGCCACATCCCCGGGCGAGCGCTCGTAGCGCACTGCGAACATGTAGTTAAAAACCGCGGCCGGCATGGCGCATGACAGAATCAGGACACCCGCCGCCACTCCCTCGAGATCGAAGAGCCCCGCCACGCCCAGCCCCACACTGATCCCCACGAACAATTTCACCAGGGCCAGGGCCAGGGACCGGCCCGGACGCACCACACCCAGGCGGGCCAAGGAAACGCCGAGGGTCAATTGCATCAGGGGAACCGTAAAACTACCCAGCAGGGAAGTCGTCCGGGTGAGCCAAGACGACACCCCCCAGCCCGTGGCCATCATGATCAAAGCCAATACCACGGCCCAGACGAGGGGCGTCTTCACCACGTCGCCCCACCCCGCCCGACCACTCCAGATCGCCTGGCCCACGGTGAAATGGAGGACCGAAGTGACAGCAAAAACACAGATCGCGAGGGAAAGCCCCGCCTCGCCAAAAGCGAAGTAGCAAAGCGGAATGCCCATGTTGCCCGTATTGCCAAAGGTCAAGGGTGCCAGAAAGGTATTCAGCGGAATCCGGGCAACGCCCAGGACGATGGCGGAAACCCCAGCCATGCAAGCGATGGCCACGGTTGTCGCCGCGATCATCTCCACGGCTTCGGCGAATTGGATCTCGTAGCT
Source organism: uncultured Myxococcales bacterium (assembly GCA_963933695.1). GTDB lineage: Bacteria > Myxococcota_A > UBA9160 > UBA9160 > UBA4427 > JAZXM01. The sequence goes on from CAWVXN010000074.1 coordinate 5,764, forward strand.
GACCAGGCTGGAGAAGACGAGACAGGGCGCGCCCACACCCATAATAAGGTCGGTCACGAGCACGGTGTCGAAGGCTCGGCCCAGACGAGCCCAGAGAAAACCCACCGCTGCACAGAGGTAGACCGGCGCCACTATGGCGAATATTTCCGACGACAACTGCTCTCTTCTCTTTCCTGGCTAGCCCGGTCTGTTCTCGTAAGCCGAGGACAACTTCAGGGGGCTGGCAAAGCGTCCGCGTTCCGGCTTCGCATCGCTTCCAGCAGGCCATCCACCCCTTCCCGGCTGACCACCTCGGAAAACTGGGCCCGGAAATTGGCCAGCATACTCACGCCCTCGATCACGATATCGATCACCTTCCACTCCTCTTGGCGAAAGCGGAGCCTGTAGTTCATCGTGATCCCGTCGTACTGGCTCCCGACAACTTGGGTGAAGACCGTGACATCCCGGCGCGGCTCAACTCGGGCACTCAGCACCTTGACCTCGGTTTTTTCGTAGCCCTCGAAGCGGCTTCCATAATTACGCGAAAGGTATTGCTTGAATTCTTCGACAAATTCGACGCGCTGGGGCTTGCTGAGCTTTTTCCAGTTTCGGGCAAGGACGAGTTTGCTCGTCGTGCTGAAATCGAAAACTGAAAAGGCAATCGCTTCTATCTGGGCACGGCGCTGGGCATCGTCCAGGTCAGGCTTCTCCAGCACCCCAAGGACCTCGTCCACGGTCTTTGCGATGAGAGCCCGGGGCGGCGCCGTCCAGTCGGCCTCCGCCGCGCTATCCCCTGCCCCTGCGGGCAGGCTCCAGCCGAAAACAATCCCGACCAGGAGCACCAGCAACACGCTCCGAGTGGCCAGGGCCTGAACAAGCGCGTGGACACGGGCATCGACACCGGCACCGGCACCGACACCGACACCGACAAGAGCATCGAAAGGGCGCTCGAAAAAAGGCCGTTCGATAAAGGGCCGTTCAATCATCATCGGAACCGATTTTTGCATTCTCGTCGCCGTCTTCCTCATCGCTAAAACCGTCATCAAAATCTTCGTCGTAGAAATAAAGTTCGGCGTCACTGGCGGGCGACGCCACCACCACGCCTCTCGCTTCGTCCACGCGTGCCTGACTGATCTGCGTGTAGGCGTCGCGCATGAAGACATAGTAGTCAAGTGATTCTCTTCGCGTGAGATCGATATCTTCGACGTGATCCGAGCGCCAGCTGATAATGTCGACGCCGCGCACAATAAAGGTGGCCCAGATCGGAAGCCAGGTGAAGTAGAAAGTTCCGGCCCCGTCGCCGACTCGCCCTATCCCCCCCCGAATACTCGAGGGCCCAAAGAGCGGAAGAACGAGATAGGGGCCCGGCGGTGCACCCCAATAGCCCAGGGTTTGCCCGAAGCCGGCATCGTTCTCCGGGATTCCCATGGGCGTAGCCACGTCGATGAGACCCACCAGGCCAATTGTTGCGTTCACCAGGATTCGGCCGATGTCCTGCATGGCATGCTCACCCTTGAGTTGCAGGATGTCGTTGAATAAGACCGTAGGCATCAGGATCAGGCCGTTGAAGTTCCGGACGGCCTTGTGAAAGAAATGCGGCGTAATGAATCCCCAGAACCGAGCCACGGGTTCGAGGACATAGGCATCCGCCACCTCGTTGAAACCGAAGATGCCTCGATTCATCTTTTCCCAGGGATCGGGATTGGCGATTTCGGGTTCGGGTTCGGGCCACTCGAGCGTCTCAGCGACGGAATCGCCGGAATCCTGGAGCGCAGTCTCATCTGCTCCCCCAAGAACCGGACAGAGAAGTAAGGCAACCAGCAAAAGGCCGCTCCACCCCCTCGACCACCCGGCCCGGGACCCGGGGGCCGACCTGCGAGTGAGCACTGGTACGCTGATTTCAGGCATGGGATCGTTCACCCTTCGCTTCGCGCTTGGCACTGAGTACTCGGCGATGGGCGATTGGCAATGGGTGCCGGATTTGCTCTCCACTTCAATCACCCCCACCCAGGCCATCCCCGTGAACCACTGTGCCGATCAGTTTGTCGAGATTCATAGCGCTCTCGGTAAATGAAAAATCCTCGCCGGAAACCAGAAGATCATCCTCTACCCCGGGCTCCAGGGCGACAAATTGGTCACCCAGCAAACCCGAGGTCCGAATGGCCGCTGCACTGTCGACTGGAAGTTCGAGATCCTGCATCAGATTCAGCTCCACCCGTGCACGCAGGTCTTCATCCAGATCGATGGATTCTACCCGGCCCACGCGCACGCCACCGATTCGCACCGACGAGCGGGGCGACAGTCCGCCGATATCGTCAAATGTGGCGTAAAGAACGAGGCCACCGGAATCGCGAAGGGAAAGGCCGCCCACCTGAAGCGATAGGTAGGCGATCACGGCGAGCCCCAGCAAGACAAAGAGACCGACGCCCAGGTCGCGATTGGATGTAGATTGCATGTTTTCCTCCGCGCTCAAATGCTCCAAAGCGCTGTCAACAAGTAATCGGCCAGGAGAATGCAGATCGAGGCCGTAACCACCGTAGATGTCGTCGCACGGCTCACCCCGGCCGAATGCGGCTCGCACGAGTAACCACGCCAGGTGGCGATCAGCCCGAGCAAAAGACCAAAAATCAGGGACTTCACCAGGCTCTGGAGAACATCCGCGCGGAATTCCACCGCTGATTCCAGTCCGGCAAGGTAGCTGCCCCCGTCGAGACCGAGTAGTTCAACCCCAATCAGGTAAGCCCCTGAAATCCCCAGGGCCACGAATATGGCCGAGAGTAGGGGCATCACGAAAGCCAGGGCCGTGGCCCGGGGCATGACGATAAAATGAATCGGGTCGATGGCCATCATCCGCAGCCCGTCGAGTTGCTGGCTTATCCGCATGGCACCGATCTCGGCGGTAATCGCCGACCCGGCTCGGCCGGTGACGAGCAGGCCGGTCAGAACGGGGCCCAGTTCACGGATTAGCGAAAGGCCCACCGCGGTGCCCAGAGAATCTTCGGCCCCGAAACGCGCCAGCGTATTGTAGAGCTGCAAGCCCAGCACGAATCCGACCGTGAGACCCGAAGCGCAAATCAGGGCAACCGAAAGGACTCCGGAATCGAAGACCGCAGCCATGAAGGAACGCCAGCGAAAGGGCGGCCGAGTGGTGGCCAGCAGGATGCGACCGCCGAAGCGCACAACCTCTCCGATTTCCTCGACTTGGCCGAGACTGTTTGCACCCAGCTTTCGGATCCAGTTCATCATCCCTTTGCGCCCTGGGCTTCTCGGCCGAGGCGAGAGAGATGTTCGGCTCCATCCTTGCCCAGAAATTCGCGAATCGCCGAGTCCCGACTGGAAGCCAACTCTGCAGGAGAACCCTCGACGCACCCTCCATTGCGGAGCAGAAGAATGCGGTGAGCCATCCGAAGGCTCGTCGCCATATGGTGAGATGTCACGATGAGGGTGAGGCCCCGATCGCGGTTCAGGTGCGTGAGCAGGGCTTCGATGCGCGAAACATTCGGCGGATCGAGTCCGGAAAAAGGTTCATCGCAGAGCAGGATCTCGGGCTCCGTCACGATGGCGCGCGCAAGAGCCGCCCGGCGAAGCATTCCCCCAGACAGTTCACCCGGAAGCAGATCATCCACGTCCAAAAGGCCCACCGCCGCCAGCCGATCGTGTACCCGATCGGCGATTTCGGATTCGGCCTGATCAGTGTGCTCGCGAAGAGGCAGGGCCACGTTGTCGAAGACCGACATGGAATCGAGCAGCGCACCGTTCTGGAAGAGCATTCCCAGGCGATTGCGAACTTTCGCGAGCCCGGCTTCATCCAGAGTTTCGATGACGTCTCCCGCCACCCGGACACTTCCAGCATCGGGTTTTTGAAGCCCCCCGATCATTCGTAGCAGGGTACTCTTGCCCGTCCCGCTCCCTCCCATCAGGACACTGATGCGTCCTCGGGCGAAGTCGCAATCGAGCCCTTCGAAAACCCTGCGGTGGCCGAAGGCGAGAGCAACTCCCCGAACTTCCACGTGACCGAACTCTGCTTCGGCTTCCGTCACGTGCCCTAGTACCTCCTCGGATCGATCAATGCCGTCGATGGATGCCCCAGGGTGCCCCGCCCTGGGCACGCCCGCTCGTCCGGCATTGGCGGAGCCTAGCAACCCGTCGGGCTCGCGTGTGGGTCCGGATTCGATGTACGCTGGCCACGCCATGGGATTCGAAACACGGAAAGAGAAGCCCCAGAATCGGGACAAGCGGGAGGCGAAGCGATGAAGTTTGGACTCGCACTCAGAGTCATGGGTGAAGCGTCCCGAGCAGACGTTCTACTCGAATGTGCACAGGCCGCCGATGCGGCGGGCATGGACGACCTCTGGGTCCAGGACCACCTGGCCATCCCCCCGGACGATGCCGAGGGCTCGAATGGGCGCTACCTCGACCCCCTGGCGACCTTGGCCTGGCTGGCCGCGTCCACCGAGCGGATCGGCCTGGGCACCGGCGTGCTCGTCGCGCCC
>CAWVXN010000075.1:0-10221 GCA_963933695.1 uncultured Myxococcales bacterium
AGGACCGAGGACGAAGGCAAAAAGCCGACTCTTGTTATAGACCTCCGTTATTCGGGCGCTGGAGACGCGATGATTGACAGCGTTCAGCGTGTCAGTCGGCCGGGCCGGAGGGTATACATGGGGGCGGCGGATGTGCGAGAGGTTCGCGGTGGACTGGGAATGAAGATTTTGTCGACGTCGAATGGTGTTATGTGCGATCGCGATGCACGGAGCCAGAAGGTGGGCGGCGAAGTGATCTGCGAGGTCTGGTAGAGATGTCCCGAATCGGAAATATGCCGATCACGCTGCCGAGTGGTGTTGACGTCACGGTTGGCGAGACCGAGATCAAGGTGAAGGGTCCTAAAGGGAATATGATTGGGCCGCTCCCGTCTGTGATTACAGCGAAGGTGGAGGACGGAAAGCTTGTCCTACTCCGACCGGATGATAAGAAAGAGACCCGGGCTCAGCATGGCCTTGCTCGTGCGCTGGCAAACAACATGGTCATTGGTGTCACCGAGGGGTTCAATAAGGCACTTGAAATCGAGGGCGTTGGATATCGTGCAGAACTCAAGGGCAAAAAGCTGCATCTGACCCTGGGGTTTTCTCACCCGGTAGAGATGGATGTTCCGGAAGGACTCTCTGTCGTGATGGACGGAACGACCAGCCTGAAGATTGAGGGAGCGGACAAGCAGGCCGTGGGGCAATTCTCCGCGGACATTCGAAAACTGCGACCGCCCGAACCCTATAAGGGGAAGGGCATTCGTTACAAGGGCGAGCATATCCGGCGCAAGGTCGGCAAGACAGGGGCGGCCTGAGGGTCTTATGAAAAATTCGATTGTAGAAGAGAAGCGGCGAAAATGGAATTCCCGGCGGAAGCGGACCAACAAATCCCTCGCCCGGGCAACCAGGCCCGTGGTCAAGGTTTTCAGGAGTTCCAAGCATATTTATGCGCAGATCCTGGACCCGGCATCAGGGGTAGCACTGGGCGGGGTCTCCACCCGCAGTCCCTTAATTATACCTGAGGGCAATACGGGAAATATCGAGGCAGCCAAGAAGGTGGGGACGGCGCTGGCCGCTCTCGCAAAGGAAAAACAGATAGACCGAGTGGTCTTCAATCGGAATGGCTTCCTGTATCACGGGCGAGTCAAAGCACTGGCCGAAGCAGCCAGGGAAGCGGGGCTTCAGTTCTGATATGGCGCAATTGATCAAATCATCTCAAATTAATCCGAACGATCACGATCTCACGGATCGTGTGGTCTACATCAATCGGGTAGCGAAGGTCGTAAAGGGCGGTCGAAGGTTCAGTTTCAGCGCTCTGATTGTCGTGGGTGACGGGAACGGGCTTGTCGGAGTCGGTTTGGGAAAAGCGGGCGAAGTACCCGAAGCTATTCGCAAAGGCGTCGAGAAGGCTCGCAAGGCATTGATTCGAATACCTCTAGTGGATGGAACGCTTCCTCACGAGGTTCTGGGTCGTTTCGGGGCTGGCCGAGTAATGCTCAAGCCCGCTTCACCGGGTACCGGCGTAATCGCAGGTGGTCCAGTTCGGGCGATCGTTGAATCCGCTGGAGTTCACGACATCCTGACCAAGACCCTCGGCACCAACAATCCTCGCAATGTCGTCAACGCCGTGATGGCGGGACTGCAGGAGTTGAGGGATCCCGATGAAAGACTGGCCGAACTCGGAAGGACACGGTGATGGCCGAAAAAGCAATGATCGTGTTGAAGCAGGTGAAGAGCGCAATCGGTTACAACCAACGACAGCGAGCCACGTTGGTGGGCCTGGGGATTCGGCGATTGCATCAGGTAGTAAAAGTTGAGGACACGCCTTCGGTGCGTGGCATGATCAACAAAGTCAGCCACCTAGTTGTGGTGGTCGAGGAGTAAGTGAATGCTTGATCGATTAAGCCCGAGGCCGGGCGCGACGAAGAACCGCCGCCGAGTGGGCCGCGGACCCGGTTCGGGGCGCGGCAAAACCGCTGGGACCGGAGTGAAGGGCCAGGGGACTCGTTCCGGTAAGAAAATTAAGGCCTGGTTTGAGGGCGGGCAGATGCCCCTCACCCAGCGGGTTCCCAAACGGGGTTTCACTAATATCTTTCGCAAGGATGTCGAAATCGTCAACGTCGGCGAACTCGCGCGCTTGGGAGACGGCGCGACCGTCGACCCCGAGTCCCTGGCGAAGAACGGGCTGATTCGTGGATCGGGAGTGGAGATCAAGCTTCTGGGCGAAGGGGAATCGCCGAAAAATCTGACGATCAAGCTTAACCGTGTCAGCGCTGGGGCGCGGACCAAGGTTGAAGCAGCTGGTGGAAGCGTGGAGTTGACTGCATGACCAGTGGTATTCAGAACATCTGGCGAATTCCGGAGCTTCGAGCACGGATCCTCTTTACCTTTGGGATGCTCGCCGTCTATCGGATTGGCTGCGTGGTGGTCACCCCCGGTATCAACTCCCAGGTGATCCGGGACTTCTTTGCCCAGATGTCTGGAACCGTCTTTGGTCTGATGAACCTCTTCTCAGGTGGCGCTATGGAGCAGTTGTCCATATTTGCCCTGGGAATCATGCCCTACATCAGTGCGACGATTATTTTCCAGTTGCTCACTGTGGTAATCCCGGCTTTGGAAGCGCTGAAGAAGGAAGGTGAGCAGGGCCAGAAAAAGATCAACCAGTGGTCCAGGTACGCAACCATTGTCTTGGCACTTTTTCAGAGCCTGCTGATCGCTTTCGCGCTCGAGGGCGGGCAGTTCGGCGAAGGCGCGGTTCTTTTTCCGGGCTGGGGCTTCCGGCTCGTGACCATGATTACCCTCACCTCGGGTACGGCATTCATTATGTGGCTGGGTGAGCAGGTCACAGAGCGGGGCATCGGCAACGGAATCTCGCTGATTATTTTCTCGGGCATCGTGGTGAGTATTCCCTCGGGCCTGTCCAATCTGGCGGATATGATCCGAAATGATCAATTTTCGGTGCTTCAGGCGGGTTTGGTCCTGGTTTTCGCTCTTGGGGTAGTTGGAGCGGTGGTCTTCGTTGAGCGCGGGCAGAGGCGAATTCCCATCCAGCACGCCCGCCGGGCCGTAGGCAAGCAAGTTGCCCAGGGTGGGATGAGCTATTTCCCGCTTCGGGTGAACTCCGCGGGCGTGATCCCGCCCATTTTCGCCTCGTCACTGTTGATGTTTCCGCTCACAGTGCGCCAGTTTAGCGACAACCCCGCAGTTCAGAGCTTTATCGATCAGTTCCTGAATCCGGGAGACTGGACTTACAACGCCGTCTACGTCCTTTTGATCGTCTTCTTCTGTTTTTTCTACACGGCGATCATCATCAACCCGGTGGACGTTTCAGAGAACATCAAGCGCTCGGGGGGGTATATCCCCGGAATTCGCCCGGGAAAGAATACGGCTGAATATATCGACAAGGTCCTCAGCCGGTTGACCTTCATCGGGTCGATCTACGTTTCGCTGGTTTGCCTGCTCCCCGTCATTCTTTCGACGCGCATGGATGTGCCTTTCTACTTCGGCGGAACTGCGCTGCTCATCGTCGTGGGTGTCTCCCTCGACACGGTGGGCCAGATCGATGCCCACATGGTTTCCCGCCACTACGAGGGTTTCGTGAAGGGCGGTCGGATGCGCGGAAGGCTCGGGCAATGAGTTCGACCAAAATTGTTTTGCTGGGTGCACCCGGAGCGGGTAAGGGCACTCAGGCGGTTCTGCTTTCGAAGAATCTCGGTGTTCCCCATATCTCAACGGGCGACATGCTTCGCGCAGCGGTCGCCGCCGAAACACCCGTTGGCCTAGAGGCGAAGGCCGTGATGGATGCGGGCCACCTCGTTAGTGATCAGATCGTGATCGGAATCGCCGAAGAGCGACTGACGCAAGACGACGCCACTGAAGGCTTTATATTGGACGGCTTTCCTCGAACTCTTGGCCAGGCAGAAGCGCTTGATGGGCTGCTGGACAAAATCGGGTCGGGGATCGATTGTTGTCTGGCCATCACGGTGGATACCGAAGGCATCGTCGAGCGCCTGCTCAAGCGAGCGGAGCTCGAGGGTCGGGCCGATGACAACGAGACAACGATTCGCGAAAGAATGCGGGTTTATGGCATGGAGACCGCACCACTTTTGGGCTACTACGCGGCGCGGTCTCTAGTACGTGAAGTGCCGGGGATGGGGTCGGTGGACGAAGTTTCTCAGGCCATGGCCGCAGCGTTGGAGGCGGCGTGAGCTACGGGGAGAAAATTAGTCTGAAGAGCCGCCGGGAACTGGACCAGATGCGTGAAGTCGGTCAGCATACCGGTGAGATTCTGCTGGCCCTGCGAGAGAAGGCCCAACCCGGGGTAACCACCGGCGAACTCAACGAGTTTGCTGGGAAAGAACTGAAGCGGAGGGGACTGAATTCGCCCTTTCTGAATTATTCCCCCGGGGGGATGCCGCCGTACCCGGCGGTTCTCTGCGCCTCGGTCAATGACGAAATTGTCCATGGAATACCGGGCTCGCGAGAACTCAAAGAGGGTGACATAATCAGCCTGGATTTCGGGGTCGAGAGCCAAGGGTTCCACGGCGACTCGGCGGTCACGATTCCGGTGGGGCCAATCTCTGAAGAAGCCCGAAAACTGCTCGAGACCACGCGAGACTCCCTGTATCAGGGGGTGGAGAAGATGGTTCCCGGCAAGCGGCTCTCCGATATAGGAGCGGCCGTTCAGATTCGGGCCGAAGAAGATGGCTACTCGGTGGTGAGGCAGTTCGTTGGCCACGGAATAGGTCGGCAGATGCATGAACCTCCTCAGGTGCCCAATTATGGGTCGCCGGGTCGGGGACAGCGTCTGCAGCACGGAATGGTTCTCGCCGTCGAGCCGATGGTCAATGTGGGTAGCGAAAAAGTCCGAATTTTGGACGATGGTTGGACAGCGGTGACAGTGGACGGTCAACTATCCGCGCATTTCGAGCATACGATTGCGATTACGGATTCAGGTCCGGAAGTTCTGACACGGGTAGAGGGCTCACACTAAGAGCCCACTCGGGCACTTGGCAGAGGAAGATTTAAAATGAAAGTTCGATCGTCCGTACGAAAGATGTGTGACAAGTGCCGGGTCATCCGCCGCCGAGGGGTAGTTCGCGTCATTTGTGAGAATCCGAAGCACAAGCAGCGCCAGGGCTGAGCCTGGTTCGTAGCAGTATTCAGAGGAGAGGCGCATGGCACGAATTGCAGGCGTAGACCTACCCCGCAATAAGCGAATTGAAATTTCGCTGACATATATCTATGGAGTGGGGCGCACACTCGCCGGGAAGATTTGCGAGAAGGCGGGCGTCGAGGCCGGTACCAAAACCGAGCAACTCAGCGAGAGCGAAACAATCAAGCTCCGTGAAGTGATCGAACGCGGTTACAAGGTAGAGGGAGATCTGCGCCGCGAACTCAACCAGAACATCAAGGTCCTTATGGACATCGGTTGTTACCGGGGTTTGCGGCATCGTCGCAATTTGCCTGTTCGAGGTCAGCGTACTCACACTAATGCACGGACGCGCAAGGGTCCGTCCAAGAGCGTCGCGGGCAAGAAACTCGCGCCCAGGAAGTAGCAAAGCACACTTATGGCAGCCAAGAAGACCATACGGAAGAAGAAGGTCAAGAAGAACATCCAGACGGGTGTTGCTCATATCCAATCGACCTTCAACAACACGATCATCACCATCACGGACGTTGGGGGCAACGCAGTGGCCTGGGCCAGTGCGGGTCAGCAGGGTTTCAAGGGGTCTCGGAAGTCGACTCCCTATGCTGCCCAAATGGCCGCCGAGGAATGCGCGAAGAAGGCGCAGGAGCACGGCGTTCGTACCCTGGGCGTCGAGGTCAAGGGACCCGGCGGCGGTCGCGAGTCGGCCCTTCGTGCCCTACAAGCTGCTGGCATGAAGATCACGATGATCAAAGATGTCACTCCCATTCCGCATAACGGTTGTCGGCCGCCCAAGCGGCGCCGAGTCTGAAAGGCAAGTCATGGCCCGATATCGAGATTCAGTTTGTCGGCTTTGCCGACGCGAAGGCACCAAGCTCTTTTTGAAGGGCGATCGATGCTTCAGTGAGAAGTGCGCGATCGAGCGCCGAGCCTATCCTCCGGGCATGCACGGGCAGGGGAGGGTGCGTTTCTCGGACTATGGAGTCCAGTTGCGCGAGAAGCAGAAAGTCAAGCGGATGTACGGACTGCTTGAAAAGCAGTTCAAGAAAACATTTGTACGAGCGGCATCCATGAAGGGTCGGTCCGGTGAGAACCTCCTGGTCCTCCTCGAGCGCAGGCTGGATAACGTTATTTTTCGTATGGGCTATGCCACGTCGAGAGCCGAGGCCCGACAACTGGTCAAGCACGGCCACTTCCAAGTGGATGGAAAGAAAGTCAAGTCGCCTTCCTTGCTCGTCAAGCCGGGCATGAGCGTTTCTCTCCGGGAGAAATCTCAAAAGGTGCAGCGTGTCATTGGCGCCTTGGAGGCTCTTGAGGGGCGGAGCGTCCCGCAGTGGCTCGAAATGGACAAAGATGAGAAGGTAGGAACAGTCAAACAGTTGCCGGTGCGCGAAGATATAACGCTGCCTATTGATGAGCAGTTGATAGTGGAACTCTACTCGCGCTAGTCGGCCAGACAGACACCGCGGACATTGAGTCACCGCCGGTGCAGGGCCAATTCGGTCGTGTCCGCGGATCATTCAAACCTATATCTCAGGATATTTCTGAAAATCGTTCAAGGGAGGTTCCGATGCAACAGGAACTGGTAGTAGCGAATTGGAGGACGTTGATACGTCCTCGTCGGTTGGATTTAGAGGAAACATCGCTTGCGGCGACCTACGGTCGGTTCTCGTGCGAGCCATTGGAGCGAGGTTTTGGCACCACTTTGGGGAATGCTCTCCGAAGGGTTCTGCTGTCCTCTCTCCAAGGGGCGGCGATCACGAACGTGAGAATGGAAGGGGTCCTGCACGAGTTCTCGACGATTCCCGGGGTGCTTGAGGACGTGAGCGAGATCATCCTCAATCTCAAGGAAGTCCGGATGCGCATGCACTCCGAGGGGCCGCGCACTATTCGGATCCGCAAGTCTGGAGCCGGAACGGTGACTGCAGCGGATTTCACTTCCGATGACCAAGCGGTCGAGATCGTCAACCCGGATCGTGTTATCTGTACCCTGGGTGCCGATGCCAATTTCGATCTTGAGGCGACCATCGAGAGCGGCAAGGGGTACGTGCTCGCGGACAAGAACCGGTCGGAAGAGATGCCGATTGGAACCATTCCCATTGACTCGGTCTTTTCTCCGGTCAAGCGGGTCAATTACCTGGTCACGCCTGCCCGGGTGGGTCGGGAGACCGACTTTGACCGCTTGAATCTTGAGGTCTGGACGGATGGGGCTGTTGAGCCGGCGGATGCGGTTGCCTACGCGGCCAAAATCCTGAAAGAGCAACTCACCATCTTCATCAACTTCGAAGAGCAGGATGAAACGCTCCCGGCGTTGGCAGATGAGCCCGAGCCTCTCAATCCGAATCTCTTCAAGTCGGTGGACGAATTGGAGCTTTCTGTTCGTTCGGCCAACTGTCTTCAGAATGCCAATATCCGATTTATCGGTGAACTGGTGATGAAGACCGAGGGCGAGATGCTCAAAACGAAGAATTTCGGTAGGAAATCGTTGAATGAGATCAAGGATACCCTCGCGTCAATGGGGCTATCCTTGGGGATGTCAATTGAGGACCTGCCGGTGCGAAATGAACTCGAGAAGATGCGTGAGCAGCGCGAGGCTTGATCCATGAGGCACCGAAAAGCAGGTAGAAGACTTGGTCGAAACAGTTCGCATCGCAAGGCACTGTTCCGAAACATGGTGACTTCGCTGATGGATCACGAGCGGATCCAGACCACCGACGCCAAGGCTAAGGAATTGCGGGGCATTGCCGACCGCATGATTACTCTTGGGAAACGCGGTGATCTGCACGCCCGGCGTCAGGCGGAGGCGGTTATCAAGGACAAAGCGGTGACGTTGAAAGTCTTTGGAGAACTGGCGGAGCGTTACCGGGAGCGGCCGGGAGGTTATACGCGGATCATCAAGGTCGGTAACCGTGTGGGGGATGCAGCCCCGGTCTCAATCATCGAACTGGTTGACCGGGTTGACCGGGTTGAATCGGACGATTAGCCAGGGCATGGACCTCGGTGGCTTGTCGCCATGGTCCATGGCCGAAGTGGCTTGCCGAAACCAGCATGGCTGAGAGGAATGAGGTGGAGTCCGCACCGGGATCCGGAGTGCCTCCCGTTGCATGGCTGGCCGGTTTGGCTCTCGCCGCAATGGCGGGAATGCTGATCCTGATGGGGGAGCCCATTGAACCACGGCTCTCTCGGGGTGACCCAGCGCCGGATTTTGCGTTGATGAGCCTTGCCGATGGTACGCCTGTTGCCTTGAGCGACCTGCGCGGCCGGGTCGTACTGGTGAATTTCTGGGCAACATGGTGCAAGCCCTGCGAGGACGAAATGCCCGCGATGGAGAACCTCTATCAGGCACTGAAGGGCGGTGGCTTCGAGTTACTCGCGGTTTCAGTGGATTCGTCTCGCAACGATGTCGAGGCCTTCCGCGAGCGATTGGGAATTACTTTTCCGGTGCTCCTCGACCCCGAGCAAGACGCGGCTCGGCGCTACCAGACCACCGGTTTCCCCGAGTCGATCTTGGTGGATCCGAACGGCATCATCGTTGAGCGGTACGTTGGGCCTCGTGAGTGGGACCATCCCGACTACGTGGCTCGGGTTCAGCGGCTGACGGAAGTGCCCAATTGAGGAATCTGAATCCTCCCCGAGGGTAGATTGGAACCCAAAGCCTTGGGATTCGGGTACTATCCGGCCCCATGACCGTCGTCCGCAATGGGGTGTGGGTGAGAGGGCTCATGGCCTATTGGCTCTTGCCTGCAATCGCCGGGGCGGGGCTGGCTTTGACCCTCGCCGATCGAGAATCGGGACTTGTGGTTTGGTACGAAATGCACGATGAACTTGAAGTTTCCCGTGATCGGATTGCCGCGCTGAACACCCGGGTAGAAACCCTAACTTCCGAGATCAATGCGCTGGAGCGGGATCCGTTCGCTCTTGAGCGAGCGATTCGGGAAGAACTGGAGTTGGCGCGCCCCGGGGAGATCGTGGTGCGATTTACTCCTCCCTCCATGCCCGACTGAAGGAGACTGGCCCAGCAAGATTCCGGGCCGTCCAGGATCACGAAATGAAGGAAGATCTCGTCAAGGAAATTGGGCGGGCGCTGGCCGGTCTGCTGGAGGAATCGGGTGATTCGGCTCCGGCTCCCGAGGTGACCCTCGAAGTCCCTCGCCAGCCAGAGCACGGCGACTTTGCCTGCAGCTTGGCCATGGGCTTGGCCAAGCGTCTTGGCAAGCCGCCCCGTGCTATTGCCGAGGATCTGATCACCCGGCTTGGGGACGCCGGGGGCCTTCTGGTGAGTGCTGAGATCGCCGGCCCCGGCTTTATCAACCTTCGCATTGCCCCGGAAGCCTGGCAGAAACTGGTGGGAACGATCATTGACGCCGGCGGCGAATATGGGCGTAGCCAGATTGGCGAGGGTGAGAAGTTGCAGGTGGAATTCGTGTCGGCGAATCCCACCGGTCCCCTGAGCACTGGTCACGGCCGGCAGGCGATTCTAGGTGATTGTTTGGCTCGTCTGTTGGCGAAGGTGGGCTTCGAAGTGACCCGGGAGTACTACTTCAACGATGGCGGGCGCCAGATGCGAGTGCTCGGCGATTCCGTAAAGGCCCGTTACCTGGAAGAACTCGGTCGAGCGGCGGCCCCTCCGCCCGAAGCGATGGCAGATCCCGAAAATGCGTGGCGGGAAGAAGTCGACGGGCTCCCCGTGGCGTTCCCCGCGGATGGCTATCAGGGCGATTACATTCGCGAGATTGCTCGGGAATTGATCGAGAGCCACTCCGAGGGACTAGTGGACGAACCCGGCGATGGTCATTTCCGGGAATTCGCGCACAAGGAAATTTTCAAAGACATCGAGGCGACACTGAGTTCGATCGGCATTCATTTCGATGTGCACTTTAATGAAAAGTCTCTTTACGACGAAGGCAAGATCGACGAGGTCATCGCCGACCTGCGAGCCCAGGATCTGATTTTCGAATCCGAGGGCGCCGTTTGGTTGGCTTCGATCAAGATGGGTTTGGACCGCGACCGCGTAGTCATCAAGAGCAGCGGTGAACCCACTTACTTGCTTCCGGATATCGCCTATCACCGCGAAAAATTCAGGCGCGGCTTTG
>CAWVXN010000076.1:0-10182 GCA_963933695.1 uncultured Myxococcales bacterium
CGATAACAACGCATGCGCACCTCCGCGGGAACATCGTCACCCTTGAGTTCCCCGACGAGCGGGTTCAGCACGGCTCCCGTAAAATGACCCTCGGCAGTCAACTTCTCCACACCACACACCAGCGCGTATTCGTGCGCACGATGGAGCGGATTGCGGGTCTGAAAGGCGAGCGCCCGTTCCCACTTCCGGTCACGAATCAAAGCACGAACCATTTTCGGCGAATGCATAAACTCACCATAATCCGCGCTGACGGGCTGGGGAAGTGTACGAATTCGCCCTCCCAGGAGCATTTCGCGCGTATCGCTTTCCACCATACTCCCGCCCGGATGGTCCATCCGGTCGGTGCCGTAGATGCTTTCCACGTACTTTCCCTTGTCCCAGGCGAAAACCTCGGCGTCCTCTACGATGCCGATGATTTCATCCGACGCATTCACTACAGCGACGGAACCTCCTTGGGTCACCGTACCCGCCTCCTCGTCGGTCACCGGCAGGGAAAGGGGAATCGTCCAGGCGTAGCGTTTCCCGTTACGCACGATCACCGAGGAATCGAGCACCTGATTGTACTCATCCTCTTTCATTGGGCCTTCGAGCGGTGACAGAGCGCCGTCCGAAAATCGGTAGACGGTTGAAAGGTCTGCATCGCTCACCCGAATCGAGGGCAGTTTCGATGCCTCGGCAATAAAATTCGAGCGCTGACTCAGAGGGACAATGCGATCAATCGGTTCGTCGAGTCCTCCGTGAACCGGGACAAGATCGGTCTGCGTTTCCTTTGACATGAGATCCTTTACTTTTCTGTCGCGCGGGATTCCGCGCTGGGGTTGGCCCTTGCAGGCAGTTTCAATTTATTTGGTTTGTCGGGCTCCGGCTACGGAACCCAGGTGATTCACGACCCCGGTGCGGGGCCTTACCAGACGGGGAAAGCCGCGCCGCCGTCGCTCAGGAGGATTCGGTCCCCGCTGCCGTCCATCCGCCGTAGATAGAGACGATCGATTCCGTCCTCGTTCGAGATATAGGCAACGTGCTGGCCGTCCGGGGAAATCGCGGGCCAACGCGCGCTGAGAGTGCTCTCGCCCAGGCGCTTTCGAGCCGCTCCATCGGGACGCATTCGCTGCAAACGCCACCCACCCGCACCCTGACTGGCAAAGACGATCAATTGGCCATCCGGCGAGAAGATCGCATCCCGGCCACGGCCGAGGGTTTGGGGTTCATCCCCAGAAGCCGAACTCCGAATGACAACCCGGGAACTGTCCCGGGAACCGCCTCGATTGTCCGCTCTCACGTAGACAATCAGGTCCTCCCGGGGCGACCACCGGGGGCCACTTGGATAGAACCCGCTGGCAATCACCCGGAGATCCGCTTCCCCGGGCGACAGAATTTTCATTCCCGCGTTCTCCCCACCGCCATCCGCATCGATCCAAGTGAACAGAACTTCCCCGTCGGGTCCGTAGTCGCCCTCCAAGTGGTGAGCGGGGCCCCGGGTCAGCTTACGCACTTCCTGGGTATCCAGATCGTATTCGTAGATTTGACTGCGGCCCGAATCCAAGTGATCGCTATTGAAAAGCAGCTTCTTGCGGTCCTTCGACCACGCCAGCGGGCGCGCATTGGGAGGCGCCGCGGAAAACCGGACCTGCTCAAGAGTGCGAGCGTTCAGAAGCACGATGCGGCCGGGGATCCGGGCCAATTTCTCAGCGACCACCGAGCGGGCGGTCGGTCCCACCCAGCGGGCCACTTCGTCCATGCTCGCCATTCCGGGCCGGGACTGGCCGCGGCCCTGACCCGCCAATTGCTCCATCAACTCCATTCGCTCTCGTGCTTCGGAACCGTCCCAGTACACCAGCGCCATGGGGATATCGGTCACTTCCTCGAGAGGCACGCCCTGACTCGCACACCCGGAAAGCGCGAACATCGCCAGGGTGCCCCATACGCCAATCCAACCCCCGGGGCTCAGAATCCTCATCGTTCGGTGGCCTGCAGTAACCGGCCTCGCTCAGTTGTGAAAGCCCCGACATCGGGATCCATTTCGAAGGCGGCTGAATCCTTGACCCGATCGCCGACAACGCTCAAGACGATTTGGAACGCCCCGGAAAAAGGGAAAAGCGGACTTTCGGCATAGATAAGATCTTCTGGGGAAAGATAGGCATCGACATTGACGTGGGAGTGATACACGGCGGTCACCCGCTCACCTCGGCCTTCGGCCGCCTGCTGTACCCTCAGATACTCGGTCTCCGCCATGTAATACCCCGTCCGGGCATCCCTCGGAAACGAGACCTCGTCCGCCACATGCATTCGGGTCATGACGTTCGTGATTCTGCTCACTGACTTAAAAACCTCGTCGTCGGTTCCAGTGATGAGACCGCAACACTCTTCGGGAATCACGTCCAAGGCATGGCGACAGAGTTCGTTCAGAACCGTCGCGGAAATCGAGACGGGCGGCAGACTCCGATTTAGTTCGACGCGATCTCGCACGGCCACCCGATCTTTGCTTGAACTCATCGCGCTCATGATATTCCCGGAATCAAATCCGCCGACAAACCCGTCGTGTTGGGTGCCCAGTGCGCTTCGCCCCGCCCTCTTCGACAACCCATTGGCGAAGATTTCACCAATCCACCCCGGCTCTCCGTGACACAAACAGGAGCACCCGGGACTCAAACAAGACAGGGGCAGGACCCGAGCGATAACCAATCCACTCAGGGGACCCAGGAACCCAGAGCCATCGGCGGGGTACCTCCGGGTTAGCTATCCCGAAGTCCTCCGCCCTGGGGAAAATTCCGCACGCAGTGTACGCGACAAACGCACCCTCCGCGAGTCGGTCCCCGGGGTCAATCCCGGCTAGATTTGGTAGTCCTGGGCCCCGGGATCCGCGCGGGGGACGCCTTGCATCGCGGCTAGGCGACATACTTCGGCGACACTGAAAGTATTCAGTAACTCTCCGATCCGTTCGGCCAGCAGGGGCCAGACAAAGTCAGGCTGCCCGGGACAATCCCTCTCCTCTTCCCCGCCCGCCCCATCGGGCAGGCCAAGACCAGATCCTCCGATAGGCCCCTCGACGGCTTCGATAATTTGGCCCACGGTAATTTCGGAGGGCTCGCGGGTCAGCAGATAGCCCCCGCCGGGCCCACGCTTCCCTGTCACGATATGAGCTTTTCGCAATCGCTGGAAAATCTGCTCCAGATAACGAGTGGGAATCGACTGACGCTCGCTGATCACGCGGACTTGCACGGACTCGCCCTGGCCGTTGTAGGCGAGATCGAACACTCCATAGATGGCATAGTGAACCTGGCGAGAAAATCGCATGACGAATCCAAGAATGCGCGATACACCCCTTGGATGCCAGCAAGCTCCTAAGGGGATCGAATTCTTTCCGGGCCCCTAGGCTCGGAATGCGAGGCCCTTGGTCAAGGAGGTCCCAAAGATGCCGCTCCAACCCGAAGCCCCAGCCCCCGACGCCGCACGGGGCCTGCAAATTACCCATCGGGGTGTTCTCATCCTGCTGGTTCTGACAGGCACGGGCCTCCTGCTTGGCGACTTTGATGCCCCGCCCCCTGCCCCCGACCCCGGGGTAACCACCGCGGGCATCGGCCTCGCGTTGGCCGCTATCGCTCTGCGACGCTTCGCCTCCTCTCCCGCCCTGGCGCCGACCACGGCGGTATTCCTCTCCCTTGGAGCCCTGGTCTCGGCGGCGGGCCTCGGCCTCCTGGGCGTCTTGATCGCCCTCCAAACCGATTCGCGAGAAACCGGCCTATTTTTCACCTTGGCAGGGCTAATTTTCGCCCTGCGCCGTCCCGGCGGCGCCACGCCGCCCATCGCTCACTGAGCGAGCACGCCGCCAGGCGACGCAAAAACCTTCAACGTCGGCGCCCTTTCTTTCTGCGACTCCGCCCGGGCGGGCCCCCGGAACCACTCTCAGGCGAGCCCTTCACCCCGGGCGACCGGGGCTCAGCACCTGTTGACTTGGTGTCTCTTGGCTTGGTGTCTGTTGGCTTGGCTCTTCTGGGGTGGGCGCTTGTGGACCTGGCGCTTGTGGACCTAGCCCTTGTCGACTGACCGCCCGGGGTCTTTGACTTGGCTCCGCTTTCGGGCACTGGCTCGAGATCGATCCAGCCGCGCTGAGCATTCACCGCGACCAGCTCCACCTTTAGCCTGTCGCCGATTCCATATTGGAATTGGGAACTCCGGGCGACCAGGCGATGCCGCAGCGGGTCATAGTCTAAAAAACCCGACAGCCGGGAGATGCGCACCATGCCCTCGACAAAGGGCGCATCCAAGGTGATGTAAAGACCGTGACCCGAGACCCCGGTAATCGTTCCTTCGAACCGGTCGCCCACACGCCCGCTCATCACCGCGCAGCGGGCCAGTTGCATCCGTTCGCGTTCGGCCGTGACGGCGACCCGTTCCCGGGCCGAGGTGCGGACGGCCACTCGCTCGACCCAGCCATTGCTCTCCGGCGACGCCGCCTTCCCCCTGAGCATTCGGCGAACGGTCCGGTGAACCACCAGATCCGCGTAGCGACGAATCGGTGACGTAAAGTGAAGGTAGGCATCAAACCCAAGCGCAAAGTGACCGCTGCAAGTCGAGGCATAGCGCGCCTGTTTCATAGCTCGCAGAGTGGAGTAATGGATCACCGCCTCATCGGACCGGGCCCGAGACTCGCGCAGAGCTCGGGCCATTCCGGCCCGATCCACTACGCCCCCCCGCCCCCCGGTCCGCAAACCCAGCGCAGAATAGAATGTGGCTAGCCCCTGGAGGTCATCGGCACCGGGGGGTTCATGAATTCGGAAGACCGTCGCTTCTCCATATTCGATCAAGGCCTGGGCCACCGCTTGGTTGGCCGCCAACATGGCTTCCTCGACAGCCCGGTGAGCCGGCCCGCGCACCGCCCGACCAATATCCCGAGGCCTCCCCGCCGCGTCGAAAATCACTTCGGGCGAAGGCAGATCGAAATCCATGGACAGGGCTGCCTCACGCCGGCTTCCCAACCAACCCGTCACCTGACCGAAAGCGCGCAATTGCTCAGCCAACTCCCGGTCCGTAGAGCCAATGCCCGAAAGCGGCGTGCCGGGGCTCGACCCAGAATCCAGGACTTCCGCCGCCTCGCCGTAACTCAATCGCTGGCGGCTACGGATGACCGCTTCGTGCAGGCGAGTTCGGCCGATTTTTCCGGCCGAGTCCACGTCCATCTCCACCGCCATGACCAGTCGGTCGACTCCGGGCCGCAGAGAGCAGAGATCGCTCGAGATCCGTTCGGGCAGCATCGGAATCGAACGCCCCGGAAAATAAACACTGTTGCCCCGAAGCCACGCGTCGGCATCGATAGCCGATCCGGGGTCAACGAAATGCGATACGTCGGCGATCGCCACCCACAATCGCGCGCCCCCCGAAGCGGTCGCCTCCACGTAAACTGCATCGTCGTGATCCCGGGCGGTTTCCGGGTCAATGGTGATAAAAAAGCGATCTCGCAAGTCGAGGCGGCGGCCAATTTCAGCCGCGCCGATGGAGCCCGGAATTGCCTCCGCCTCAAGCAGCGATTCGGGCGAGAACTCCATGGGAAGCCGGCGGTACCACGCCACCGCACGGAAATCGGCTTCTGCGTCGCCCGGTCGACCGAGTCGCTCAACCACGCGTAGCCCGGATCCCCGGCGCCCGGCACCCCCAGCCGAAAAATCCGCGAGCACCATGTCGCCCACCTCGGCTCCACATAGATCCTTGGTCGAGATGGGTAGGGCTTCGTCCTCCCTGCCCCGGTACGGAGTCAACACATGCCCCTCGCGACCTCGATCCAAGCGGCCGACCCAAACGTCTCGCGCGCCCTCGAGTACCTCCAGCAATTCGGCTTGAGCGTCTTGGGTCGGCCCGAACTCCTTGACCCGGACCCGATCGCCCTCCCGAGCATCACCCACCTCCCCTAGACGGAGTAGACGGTCGCCGTCTCGCACCAGAGGAGAGCCGTCGGCGTGCCTTTCCAGCAACCCCTCCACCCAACCGTCCTGCCGTCGCATGCGAAATCGCCCGCCTACGGCCTCGAGTACGCCTTTTTTCACCAGGCGACGCAGCAGCTTCTGCAGAGGGTCGAGCTGGCTTCGAATTAGCCCCAGCTTGCGTACGATCTCGCGGCTCCCCAGCAGGGAGCGTCCGCCGTCGGTGAATAGACTCAGCACCCCCCGCTCAAGATCTCTCGGGGTCCGGGGCCGAACCGCTTTCGGAGGCCTCCCCCGCCCGCTGCCCGCTCGCTTTCGATTTCGTGTGGTCACGGCGGAAGCTTTGCAGAGCCGTGGGAAGATGGCGAGGGAAGAACTGCTGTCACGTTGACGAGCGGTACCGGTGGCCTAGTCTCTGGCCCACTGCCCGGGTGGCGAAATTGGTAGACGCGCTAGATTCAGGGTCTAGTGTTCGCAAGGACGTGCTGGTTCGACTCCAGTCCCGGGCACCACCCGCCGCTTTCAATCAGTGCGATTTCACAATCAGTGCGATTTCACAATCAGTGCGATTTTAGATATCCGATCCTTTCGACAAGCGCCCCTCTTGATGGATATCCGCGCCTTCGATATCCGCGCCTTAGATATCCGCGCCTTGTCCCGACCTCCAGAACAGCACTCAGCCTTTGGTCGGGCCCGGGCCCAGCGAGCGATGCCCCTGCGCCCCAAAGAGGAACAAGTGCGGCTGATCCGTCGCCCGTATTTTCCCCGAGGATGCGCCGGCGAAATTCCTTCGAGCCCGAGTGCGATCCTCACTTCGCCCTAGTTTTTCGGCTCCCTTGACCCCAGACCCTTTGGGCGTACGCTGAGGGTCTGCGAAGAAACCCCACGAGAGGATTCCGCGTGTCGAAACCCCAAGAGCCCGTTCCAAACAACATCGAGGTGCGCGATCCAGCGGGCGAATCACTTCAGGTCCCGAGCGTTCTTCCGCTGCTGCCAGTACGGGACATCATCATATTTCCCGGCGTAACGGTTCCATTGACCGTTGGGCGACTGAAATCGATTGCGGCCCTGGAACGGACGGGGACCAACGGGTTCATGCTGGTGGTCACCCAGAGGAATGCCTCCACTGAAGAACCCACCGCCGATGACCTCTTTGAAGTCGGCACACTGGTCAAGGTTTTGCGCATCGTAGATGCCCGTCACGAGGGCAAGCAGGCGCTGGTCGTGGGGATCGCACGCGTGGGACTCGGAGAGGTTGTCTCCCAATCCCCCGAACTGAGCGCCCAGTTCACGCCTATGGAATCGGTGCTCGAAGAGGTTGATATCCAGGCCATCTGGCAACGCGTGATCGGCCTGGCCAAACGCGTGGTGGATCTGCGCGATGACTACCCCGACGAATGGAAGGCCTTCATCGAGGGAATTCCCGAACCTGGAATGCTCGCCGACTTGCTCGCTTCCAACCTGACCCTTCCTCCCGAAGAAGGCATTGAACTCCTCCGGGAATCCCGGGACTCCGAACGTCTGAAATCCATAGAACAATATCTCGAGCGCGAGGTCACCATCGCGGAAACCCAGAAGACCCTGCGGGATCAGGCCGATGCCGGGGGCCTCGACAAGAAACGGCGTGAGCGAATGCTTCGCTCCCGCATGCGCGAAATCCAGGAAGAGATAGGCGAGAGTGACGCCGGCATGCGGGAAGTGGATGAGCTCCACGAGAAACTTGAGGCAGCGGAACTCCCCGAGGATGCCTACGAGCAGGCCGAACGCGAACTCAAGCGCTTCTCGGCCCTGCCCCAGCACGCCCCGGACCGCCACTTGATCCGGACCTACCTCGAGTGGATCACCGATCTGCCCTGGTCGATTGAGACCGAGGACGATCTCGACCTTCATCATGCGAGAGAAATCCTCGATGCCGACCACCACGGACTGGACCAGATCAAGGATCGCATCCTGGAATTTCTGGCCGTCCGCAAACTGGCCCCGGATTCTCACGCGCCCATCCTGTGCTTTGTGGGTCCTCCAGGTGTCGGAAAGACTTCCCTCGGCCGATCCATCGCACGCTCCATGGGAAGAAAATTTGCCCGAGCCTCCCTCGGCGGGGTGCGCGACGAGGCTGAAATCCGTGGGCACCGCCGGACCTACGTGGGCGCTATGCCCGGCCGAATCATCCAGAGCCTGAAGCGTGCGGGTTCTCGAAATCCGATCTTTCTGCTCGACGAAATCGACAAGCTCGGCTCGGACTCTCGAGGCGATCCGTCCTCGGCTCTTCTCGAGGTTCTCGACCCAGAGCAGAATCACCAGTTCAGCGATCACTATATCGAGTGCACATTCGATCTCTCTCGGGTCCTCTTCATTGCCACGGCAAACACCCTATCCACGATCCCCCCCGCGTTGCTCGATCGTATGGAAGTCATCGAACTCCCGGGTTACACCGAAGCGGAGAAAATCGAGATCGGTCGAACCCACTTGATCCCGCGCCAACTCGAAGCCCACGGGCTGACGTCCGAACACATCGAACTGGACGATGCAGCCCTTCAAAAAGTGGTCTCCCAGTACACCCGCGAGGCGGGTGTTCGGAATTTGGAGCGATTTGTAGCCTCGCTCATGCGAAAAAGTGCCCGACAAATCGCTACCGAAGGCCCGGAGACCCGTGTCCATATCGATACCGCCTTCGTGTCAGAATCCTTGGGCGCGCCTCCCCACCTGCCCGAAATGGCCGAGCGCACACGAATTCCCGGAGTCGCCGTCGGCCTCGCCGTGACCTCTCACGGTGGCGACATCCTGTTCATCGAAGCGGCCTCCATGCCCGGCGGCAAGGGCGTACGGCTGAGGCTGACCGGCCAACTCGGAGACGTCATGCGCGAATCCGCCGAAGCTGCATTGTCATGGGTACGCAGCCACGCCAGCGAGTTGGGCCTCGACCCAGAGGCCTTCTCCTCGGGGGAGATTCATCTTCACGTCCCGGCGGGAGCCGTTCCCAAGGATGGCCCCTCGGCAGGCATTGCTTTGGTCACCGCGATCGTTTCGACCCTGAGCAATCGCCGCGCCCGTTCGATGGTCGCCATGACGGGGGAAATTTCCTTGAGAGGCCGAGTCCTACCCGTCGGTGGCATCAAGGGCAAGCTCTTCGCGGCCTCCCGCGCGGGAATCGAAACCGTGGTTATGCCCCGCCGTAACGAAAAAGACTTGAGAGAGGTTCCCGAGGAAGTTCGAGACAGCCTGGAAATCCACCTGGTCGATACAATCGAGGAAGCATTGGCTGTTACCTTCGAAGCCGGCGAAGTCCCCATCGCACAGTAAACCCACCTCGATGACCAACCTCTGCCCGCTAGGATGATGCCGTGCGTATCGCACTCGTTCACGATTGGCTGACCGGCATGCGAGGGGGCGAACGCGTTCTCGACGTGATCGCGCGGGCCTATCCCCATGCGGATCTCTACACGCTCTTCTACCAGCCCGGTGCCACATCTCCGGCCATCGAATCCCTGAACATTCGTGCCTCCCCCCTGAACCGCCTGCCGGGCGCGAGGCGCCACTACCGCAAGCTACTGCCCCTCTACCCCTGGGCGGCGAGCCAGTTGAGAGTCGAGGGGGCAGACCTTGTCCTCTCCATCAGCCACGCGGTGGCCAAGAATATCAAGACCGAAGCGGGCGTCCCCCACCTTTGTTATTGCCTGACCCCCATGCGGTATATCTGGGACCAAATCGACGCCTACCTGGGTCGCGGGCCCCGGCGAGTTATCGCAACGCCGTTGGTCGCCGCCCTTCGCCACCACGATCGCTCGCGAAGCGAGCCTCAGCAGGTGGATCGCTTTGTGGCCATTTCGAACGCCGTCTCCCATCGAATTCAGCAGCACTACGGGCGCCGGGCGAAAGTAATCTACCCCCCAGTGGACATCGAGCGGATTCAGCCCGACGGACGCGAACCCAGTGACGACTACTTGTTGATCGGTGGTTTCGTGCCCTACAAGCGGGAAGACCTTGCTATCGACGCCTTCCGCCACCGAAGCGACCGGCTCATTATCGTCGGCGACGGGCCAACCCGAAAGCGCCTCCAGGCCGGAGCGCCGGCGAATGTCGAATTCACCGGCCGCATCTCTGACCGCGAAGTATTGGAGCATCTCCAGCGCTGCCGGGCACTCATCTACCCACAGGACGAAGATTTCGGAATTGCGGCAGTCGAGGCTCAAGCCGCCGGGCGACCGGTCATCGCCTACGCGAGCGGGGGCGCCCTCGACACCATCAGGCCGCTCCTTGCCACCCAGCC
>CAWVXN010000077.1:0-10102 GCA_963933695.1 uncultured Myxococcales bacterium
GGGGGCTCCTTGCTGCCGAACGTTCCCTTGGCAGCATTTGACGGAGAAAACATCGGGGGGACGTGGACCCTGACCGTGAAGGATTCGAGCGGCGGCGTGAGCGGTACCCTGGATGCGTGGTGCCTGCTGCTCAACGAGCCGGCCCCTCCGGTTTCCCCCCCGGTGGTGGGGCTGACCGCATACCGACCGCAGTCCGAGGCCTACGGGGCGCCGCTCCAGCGCAGGATGGTTTTGGAGGCGGACGAGGAGAGCCCCGGAGCTGGAATTCGAATCAACGGAGACGATGACGACGGCAACCTCATCCCGGATCGGGACGATACTTCGGTCACGGGAGAGAACGATCTGATCGAAGTGGAGTTGTCCGCGAATTCCGACCCCGCCCCAGCCGGCTACGAGTACGTGCTCCGGCGAAGCAACAGCAGCATCAAGGTTTGGACCAGCGCAACCAAGGGAACGGCAATTCTCGATGCCAATGACGAGATCATTCTGGGTCCGGGAATGGCCGTGGGGTCTCTCTGGGTTGAAAATCCAGGAGGCGGTTCGGCGCTCCTGGTCTTCGAAGTCCGGGAGAGTGCAGGAGGCGCGATCGTTTCCACGGATGCCATCCTGTTCTTCGCTTTTTCGGGCCTTGTCATCGGACTGCACGGCGAGTTCCAGTTCCCCACCGATCCGGTCTTTGGTCCCAACGAAGGGGTATCGGTCCTGGCGGTCAAACTGCACGAACAGGGCTATGACTCGCACATGTATGTGGAAAACTTGGTGGAAGCCGATGGGTCGGGTGCGGTCTACGACGAGATCGTGAGCGCAGTTCAGGACCGGGGGGTTCAAAATATTGCGATCTACGGATTCAGCCATGGAGGCGGCTCGATCTACGACCTGTCCGAGAGGCTCGATGCCAACAAGGCGAGCATTGGTGCATTTAACATCGCTTTCACCGGATATATCGACAGTATCGAGAACGATTCGGATACGGACCTGGCCCCCGAGGTGCGGCGCCCCATAGGCTCCGGGCATCACGTGAATTATTACCAGTCCTTTGGGATCATTCCTCCCTGGGGAAGCGCGGTTCCCGGCGCCGATGTCAACGTGAATGTCACGGCGACATTCTGGGGCTTTCTATTGGTCCATATCACGATCACCAATTCGGGCGTCGTCCAGGACGGGATATACGATCCCCTTGTCCTGTTGGTGCCGCGCTGATTTCAATCCCGAGTGAAGTCGCCTCCGTCAAAAACCGGCCTGTCCGAGCACCGTCTTTGATGGCGGCTCCATGGGAATGGGCAGGGCGCGAATATCTTGATAGCGATTCGGGCCCAATGGGTGAAGGACAACGGCGGGTTTCCCTGACCCGGGCAGAACCGCCTTCGCGATCAGGTTGCGAGATAGCCGCCGTCCACAGCCAGGGCTGTACCGGTGATATAGCCGGCATCGTCTGAGAGCAGAAAGGCGATGGTCGCCCCGTACTCGTCCTTGATCTTGCCCGCCCGGCGGATCGGGAGCCAACCCTTGGGCCGGGGCAACTGGGCCGAGGGGGTCTGGGCACTCTCTCGATCTTCGGCGGCGTGTTTACCCAGGTTGGTTTCGTCGACCGCCGCGGGCTGAATCGCATTGGCGCGAATGCCCTGGGCGCCGTAGTCGACAGCAATCCGATCCCACTGCCTCCCCCTGTCAAGATAATGGCCTTACCCTCGAGCCGTCTCATTCTTGTCCTCCTGTGATAGCCAGAGTATGTCGAAGACGCGCCCCGGGCACGAGCGTGGGGGCTGGGGCGAGAGTGGGTCCGCGGGACTCGCCATTTGGTCGGCCGTCCGCCACACTACTCTGCTCTAAAAGGATCCGCTGAATTCTCGGTGATAGGGGGGGGCATGTCCCAGGACGAAAATGGTTCGGAGGGCCCGCCGGACGGCTCCGAAAAGGAGTCGGCGCCCGGTCTGCACACCGCCATCGAGATCTCAGTTCGGCTTGGCGCCATTGTTCTCCTGGTGGCCGCGTGCTTGATGATCGTCGCTCCCTTTATGGGCATCATCGTGTGGGCGCTGGTGATCGCCATTGCGGCCGACGGGCCCCATAAGACCCTAGTGAGGGGACTCGGCGGGCGAAGGGGATGGGCGGCCGCTCTTCTCGTGGTCCTGGCGTTACTGGTTTTTATCGTTCCAGCGACTCAACTCTCCCAAACGCTAATCTCGGGTGCCCAGGGGTTCTCTGCCGACTTGAGCGATGGCAATTTGCAACTGCCGGCCCCGGATCCGAGCGTCGAGGACTGGCCGGTGGTTGGGCCCTGGGTGTTTGCCGAGTGGAGCGTGGCTTCCGACAACATCGGCGAGGCATTGGGTCATTTCAGACCCCAACTCCAAACATTTTCGGGTTGGCTGCTCCGGGCGGGAGGCAGCGCCGGGGTTGGCATTCTTCAACTGGCGGTCTCGCTCCTGATCGCGGGGGTGATGCTTGCGCGTGGGGCCGAGCGCCAGGAGGCGATTGAGCGGTTTGCGATTCGGATGGCGGGCCCAAGACGGGGTAAGGGGCTTGCGGAGTTGGCCGAGGCGACGATTCGAAGCGTCGTTCAGGGAATCCTCGGCGTGGCGTTTCTTCAGGCAATCCTCGCGGGACTCGGACTCAGCATCATGGGAATTCCAGCGGCAGGGCTCTGGGCGCTTCTCGTGTTGGTTGCAGCGGTGGTTCAACTGCCCGTCGCCCTCGTGCTGATCCTTCCTGTCATCTATGGATTTTCCTTTGTGGGGGGCGTCTCGTCGATCCTGTTTGCCTTGTGGTGCGCCGCGGTTGCCCTCCTCGACAATGTCTTGAAGCCGATTCTCTTCGGGCGCGGTGTGGAGGTGCCGACTCTGGTGATCTTCATGGGCGCCATCGGCGGCATGCTGACCCTGGGCATCATCGGTCTATTCCTGGGGTCGGTCGTTCTTGCCCTGGGATTCGCACTCTTCAAGGCGTGGTTGTCCGGGGAAGAACCCGGCTCCGTGCAAACGAGCGCAGAAGAGCAGTAAGAGGCAGGAGAACCCAGGAAAGATTGGCATTGGGCGAGGCCTTCGCCCTCTGCTGAGGGACCTCTTGCGGACAGCAGGCTGCTTATTTTGGCAGGACTACTGCCAAGAGTGTAGGATCCGCGGTCCGCGGTATTTTTTGTCTCATTCAATTCGCGTGGAGCTTGCCTCCACGTCCAGATCAGGAGCAATTCTTAATGCGCGAAGCCGTCATCGTATCCACCGCCCGAACCGGATTGGCCAAGTCCCACCGGGGCGGATTCAACAACACCGGAGGCGCCGCTATGGCGGGCCATGCCATCAAGCACTCGATTGAACGCGCGGGCATCGAGCCCGATGAGGTCTCCGAAGTTGTGTTGGGCTGCGGTACGCCCCAGGGCACTACGGGAAATAATATTGGCCGCGTGGCGGCCCTGAAGGCCGGCTGCCCGGTCACGACCACGGGCGTGACCGTGAGTCGCCACTGCTCCTCGGGTTTGAACGCCATCGCGACCGCGGCGGGTCGGATCATTGTGGACGGTGAGGACGTGGTTGTGGGCGCCGGAGTGGAGTCCATCAGCTTGAGCATGGGCGGCGGGAACTTCTCCCATCAAGTCGACAAGGAACTCGTGGAACAGTACCCGGGCCTTTGGATGCCCATGATCGAGACGGCGGATATTGTCGCCGACCGCTACAAGGTCAGCCGGGAATACCAGGACGAGTACTCTCTCGAGAGTCAGATGCGCACCGCTGCGGCCCAGAAAGCCGGGCTCTTCGACGACGAAATCGTGCCGATGAACACGAGAATGATCGTCAAGGACAAGGCCACGGGCGAAACCTCCGAGGTGGACTACACGGTTACAGGGGACGAGTGCAATCGACCGAGCACGACCCTGGAAGGTCTTCAGAAGCTCGCGCCCATTCGGGGCGAGGACCACTACATCACCGCGGGCAACGCGTCCCAGCTCTCCGACGGCGCGGCATCGGTGGTGATGATGGAAGCCCAAGAAGCGAAGCGCCGAGGCATTAGCCCTCTGGGCGCGTTTCGCGGATTCACGGCGGGGGGTTGCAAGCCCGACGAGATGGGGATCGGCCCGGTGGTCGCGGTTCCGCGACTCCTCGAGCGAGCGGGACTCACCGTCGACGATATCGACCTCTGGGAACTCAATGAAGCGTTCGCAAGTCAGTGTCTGTACTGCCGGGATACGCTGGGCATCGACCCCGCGAAGTACAACGTCAACGGCGGCTCGATCTCCATCGGTCACCCCTTCGGAATGACGGGTGCGCGCTGCGTGGGTCATCTGCTGCGCGAGGGACAACGCCGCAAGGCGAAGTGGGGCGTGGTCACAATGTGCATCGGCGGCGGACAGGGCGCGGCGGGTCTTTTCGAGATCTTCTAGCCCCACGGCTTATCCGATAGGTCTTGCTGTTTCCAAGCCACCCGCTCTGGGTCTTCAGGGCGAGTGGCTTGGCGCCTACGGGTTACTCCATGCCGGACAGTTAGGGCGGACTTTGGCTTGGGGAAGGGGACGTCGTGAATCGAGAAATGAACTCCCGTAGGCTCGAGGGCCGGGTGTTGTTTTGGCTCCTTGGCGGCGCAGGGTTTATCGTGGTCGCGGCGACATTGATTCTGGCGACCAGTGATGAGGCCAGAAAAGTCGCCACCACAGGGCTCGTGGACAGCATGGCGGACGCCGCCGAAGGCTTCATGACCCAGGCCACGCCCGTGGATGCGCATGCCCTGGCGCCGAATATCTACCAGGCCCGGGGCGTTTCGAATACCCACTTGATCGACACCGGGGACTCGGTGGTGATCTTTGATACCGGACTCTCCATCCAGGCCACGCGGCAAAAGCGGGCACTGGAAGAACTCGTGGGAGAGAAACCTGTCAGCCATGTGATTCTTTCCCATTCCCACCAGGATCACGTGGGGGGCACACAGTTCTGGGCCGAAGCCGAGACCCGGATCATCGCCCACCGCGAATTTGCCGAGGAGCAGCGCTATCTCAAAGACCTCGAGCCCTATCTTTACCAGCGAAACCGGCGGCTTTTCCCCTGGATGCCCGAGGAACCGATCACTCGGGGGCCCTTGAGCTTCGGGCACGTCGTACCGACCCAGACGATTCGTAATGGCGAGCCCTATAAATTCTCCCAAGGTGGTTTTCGTTTCGAGGTTCTTCCCACGCCGGGTGCCGAGGGGCTCGACAATCTCTCGCTCTGGTTGCCCGACCAGAGGATTCTTTTCGTGGGCGATACCCTGGGGCCGATTTTCCCCCAGTTCCCGAATATCTTCACCATGCGCGGTGAAAAAATGCGCAAGCCCATGGAGTACATCGAGAGCCTCAACCGGCTGATCGATTTGAATGCCGAAATATTGGTGCCTGGCCATCTGGCCCCCACTCGGGGCGCCCAGGAAATTCGTGAAGGCCTGACTCGGATTCGTGATGCGGTTCAATATGTTCACGACGAGACCGTCAAGGGGATGAACGCGGGGAAAACAGTTTGGCAACTGATGGAGGAAATCCAGCTACCCCCCGAACTGGCTCTCTCCCAGGTGCACGGGCGAGTTTCCTGGGGCGTTCGAAGTCTCTGGGAGTATTACGCCACCTGGTTCCACTACGACTCGACGACCGAGCTCTATCCGGTCCCCGTCCGGGCGGTGTATGCCGAGCTCGGCGAGTTGGCCGGTGTAGAGGCCCTGTCCCGTCAGGCCCGAGCCGCGTTGGTTGCCGGGGAGCCCGTCAAAGCACTTCACTTCTGTGAGATTGCCCTCGCGACTGATCCCGGGGCACCGGCCGCCTTGATGGCCCAGCGCGATGCGTTGCGCGTTCTCCTGGATCGTGCGCGAACGGGATTCGAGACCAGCTACGAAATCATCTGGCTCGAGGGCGAGCTCGAAATGACCGAAGGGGCTCTCGCTGGCCCTTCTCCGGCTTCGCGGTGACCCTGAGTGTCTGAGTCCGGAGGCGCTTGCCCACGAATTCTCCCGATCGATCGCTTGGATAGCGAACCCGTGGGCGGAAAGGCTGCTGGCCTTGGCCAGTTGAGCCGCATCGGACTTCCGGTTCCGGCCGCTTTCGTGATTATTGACGCACGGGTGGATATTTTCCCCGATGATCTGATGGCCCACTACCAGGCTGTGGGCGGAGGCCGGGTAGCGGTTCGTTCGTCGGCCCTTGGGGAAGACGGTGAAGAAAGCTCCTTTGCCGGTCAATTCGAGACCGTTCTCAACGTCCAGGGTGAAACCAACCTGCGCCAGGCGATCACGCGTTGCGTGCTCTCTCTCTCGGGCAAAGCTGCTCTGGCGTATCAAGACGATCAAGGCGGGGACAGGCAGAAGACCATGTGCGTCGTGGTGCAGGCCATGGTGGACCCTCGAGCAGCGGGTGTCCTCTTCAGCGCCGATCCTGTCTCGGGCCGGCATGATCGCTTAGTGATCGATGCGGTGAGTGGCCTGGGAGAGTCTCTGGTCAGTGGTGCGGCAACCCCCGACCACTATGTTCTCAATCTTGAGAATGAGGTATTGAACCGAGACCTCGTGGGCGAAATCGCGATCCTGAGCGACGAGCAAATCGAGGCTCTTGCTCGGGGCGCCCGAAGCGCCGTGGCCCAGCTTGGAAATCCCCTGGACATGGAGTGGGCGATCGATGGCGACGGCGCACTCCAATGGCTTCAGGCTAGGCCGATTACCACCCTGGGCAGCGACTTGAATGCAGGAGCCACCGTGATTGCTTTGGGCGACGTAATTACACGCTGCAACGTGGGTGAAATGATGCCCGGACCTGTTTGTCCCCTGACCTTTTCCACCCAGGGCCGGGCCATCGAACACGGAATGCAGCATATGCAGGTTTGTTATGGCGGGCGCCCATCGATCACCGATGAATGGACCCAGATCAATCTCTTCTTTGGTCATATGTTCATCAACCTGACCGGTGGCCTGGAGGCCGCGCGATACGTCTCAATCACAAACGCGGAGAGCGTGGGGCAGTCCCTTTGCGGGCGCGTGATCCCCGAACTCCAGGACCCGGAAAACAAGAAGAGCTTCCTGCGACGGATCTGGGGCTCATTTCAGTTTGTCCGTTACTGCCTCAAAGCGACCCAGGTGATCGCCGAGTTCGAATCAAGGTTTCGACATTTTCACATCCGTTACAAGAATGACTCCGTGAGTATGGCCGAGGAAATGGAACTCCAATTTCCCTGGCTGCTTGAAGCGGATGAAGTTCACCTGCGCTCCTCGGCCTACTCGGGGGCAATGGAAGGCGTGGTCCAGGGGATCGTTGCCGGGCGCGATCGGGACCCAGATCCGGATAGCAAGGCGGCGCATCAGGCCGAGGCTGCTCGTCTGCTCGCGGGGGCAAGCTTTGTCGAAAGCGCGATGATGGTGGAGCACCTGGACGAAGTGGTCGACGCAATCGCCCTGGACTCAGCCCAGGCCGAGAAGTTTCGGGCTGCCTCGGTGGAAGAGTCAATGGTTTGGCTCCAAGGGCCGGACTCGGGGGCGGCAGGCATGGGCTTTCGGAGTTTTCTTCAGCATCACGGACATCGCGGCTACCGGGAACTCTGCGTGCGTGAAAAAGCCTGGGCCGACGCACCCGCTCAGGTGGTTCAAACCATGCAAGCCTCCATCGCCGCAAGGCTGGCCGGAAATTATCGCCCAAAACAAGTCGCCGCCTTGGATCTCTCGGAATTGAAGCGGTCTCTAGCTTTTCTCGTGCCCCGAGCGCATCTGGCTATTCGTCAACGAGAGCAGACCAAATCCATGTTGGTGGATGCGACCTACCGTCTGAAATGCGGGTACCGACATCTCGGGGTTCTTCTAGCGCGTGAAGGAAGGCTGCCCGATGCCGACCTGGTTTTCTTTCTCTCCCGGGAGGAACTCTCGGAGTTTTGTCGCCGGCCTACGGAGAACCAGGTTGAGTTGATGGTAAAGCGCCGAAGGGCGCTGGAGTTCCAACTGAAACTCGAGTTCGAGGATGTCTATGTCGGCTCCGCCGAACCCGCAGATCCCGGAATCCCAGCAGCTGTGGGGAAGGGCGAGTATGTCGGCCGTCCGGTGAGTCGCGGGGTTGTTGAGGGCAGGGCACGCGTGGCCCTCAGCCTGGAGGAGGCCGCAGCCTTGGAGCCTGGGGAGATTCTTGTCTCCCACGTCACGGATATTGGCTGGACTCCCTACTTCAGTCTGATTGGGGGATTGGCCACGGATGTCGGGAGCGCGGTGTCCCACGGCGCGGTCATTGCCCGTGAGTATGGGCTGCCGGCCATTGTCAATTTACGTGTCGCGACCCGAGTGGTCCAGACCGGGGACTGGGTCCGCCTGGATGCCGATAAGGGCATTCTGAGCGTGTTGAAAGAGCCCGCGGAAGCGGCACCGGGCTCGGCCTAGTCGGTCGGAGCCACGACACTCTTCTCGCCATGCTCCGGCCCATTTTCGGGCGACTGCCGGCACTCTCGCGACCTTTGCCACCCTCGGCACTCTCGGGTAACCCGGCTAACTATTGTCAAGGGCTGGCTGACGCGCTTGCCCTCAATCCGGGATCAAGACCGTGTTGTCGCCGCTCAGTCGCTGCAGGTCGGCAGCGGAATAGCCGAGTTCTCGAAGAACCTCTTCGGTGTGTTCTCCGTGCAAGGGGGGCAGTCTTCGCTTGGGCTCCTGTGCGGTCTTGGCAAAACGTGCCGCCGGGCGGGCCTGGTGATAGCGACCCGCCGTGGGGTGATCGAACTCGAGAATTGCGTTGTTGTGCTCCACTTGAGGGTCGTTGAAGACCTCATCCAAATTGAGAACGGGACCCACCGGAACATCTTCCGCGAGCATGCGAGCAAGCAGGGCCTCGGTGGTTTCGCCGAGCATCGCCTCGGCGATTTTTTCGCCCAGGGCGATGGCATTATCCATATCCGACCGACTGGCCGCCACTCCGAACCGGGGATCTTCGGTCCACTCGGGGTGCCCCAGGGCTCTGAAGAGCCCATGCATTTCCTTGTCGGTGGCCGCGAAGTAGATGAGGTGTCCATCGCTGGTCTGGGAGAGTTTGTACACCTGGTAAAGTGCAAGCCCCGATGGTTTGTCGTCCCCCGCGAAGGTGTGCGCGAGCATGCCATCGGGCCAAAAGAAGGCCAGGGAAGCATCAATCATGGGAATGTCTATATGCTGACCGCCGGCACCGCGTTCCCGGGCGAAAAGAGCCGCGGTGATGGCCTGGGCCGCCGTGTAGGCGCTCGACTTGTCGGCCACGATATTACGGACAAGGTCGGGGATCGGAACTTCGGGATTGACTTGGACAGCCGTGTGCCCGGTGAGCCCCTGGATGATGGGGTCGTACACGCGTCGCTGGCTGTAGGGACCGTCGGGGCCGTAGCCCGAGATCGAGCAGTAAATCAGGTCTGGATTGATACGCCGGAGGGCCTCCTCACCTAGCCCCAGGCGGTCGGCCGCCCCGGGCCGCCAGTTCTGCACAAAGACATCGGATTCGGCGACCAGTTTCAGCGCGATCGCGAGTCCATCTTCCGAGGCCAGGTTCACGGCAATGGCCCGTTTATTGCGATTGCAATTCGCATAGAAGGACGTCATGCCGCCCCGGGCGAAGGGGGAGAGGCGCAGGGTGTCGCCGACATCGGTGGGCTCGAGTTTGATGACATCCGCACCCTGGTCGGCTAGCAACATGGTGGCCAGCGGACCCGAAACAATGGCGGAGGCATCTAGGATTTTGATTCCGTCGAGGGGGCCGCTCAATTAGATGATCTCCATCATGCGGGTCCCTTGGGAACCGTGCGAGCCGGGCGGAAAGAGTCCCGGGCTGGGCCCAGTGTGGAGGAATCACGGGCGCATTGCCATATGCTGGGCAACTTGCCACCGGCTTAGCGCCAGGCCCCAAGATGGATTGGGTTTTTGCTCAAGGCGGAGAAGTTTGACTCATCCGCCTAGCGATTCCCCCGTTAGAGTCGCTAGCGCAGCTTCCCTAAAGGGATCCAAAACCAAAAGGGGTAGATGTGACTGAGTAGCGGCGATTGATCACCGGCGGCCGAATCTTTACCGGTGATCCAGAAATCCCCTGGGCAGAGGCTGCGGTGGTGGAGGACAATTGCTTTGCTTTTGTGGGTAGCTCCAGGGAAGCGATTTCGTTCGCCGGGCC
>CAWVXN010000078.1:0-10085 GCA_963933695.1 uncultured Myxococcales bacterium
CGTCGATCGCGGAAATCGTACTGAGCAGTTCTGCCGGCGCTTTCTTATTCAGTTTCGAGTAGGACTCGAAAGTCGCGTGTACCGTGCGGACCAGCCCCTCGGACTCCGGGGTGGAGACCTCTGCATCGGGCAAGCTCTCCACACGAACCGAGAAATACGGTGAATTGCTCTGGAAGGATTGGATACGGGCGCGAGACTTGCCCTCCACCAGAACTTTGACGGTGCCGTCGGGCAGGCGAAGCAACTGGATGACGGTGCCCAAGGTACCCACCGTGTAAATATCCTCGGCGGAGGGTTCCTCTTGGCCGGCCTGGCGTTGGGCCGAGAGCATCAACTCTCTCGAACCCGCCATGGCATCTTCCAGGGCTTGAATCGACTTGGCGCGCCCTACGAAGAGCGGGACAACCATTTGTGGAAAGACGACGATATCGCGCAGGGGGAGCAACGGCACGACCCCGGCCTGCTCGCCTGAGACGCCCGAGTTGCTCTCTTCATCATCGCCGGAAAAAACCATTCAACTTCCCTTCCATACGGCCGGCTCTCAGGCCGACTCCGCTTCTCGCTTGAAGACCAGCAGGGGCATAGTTCCCTGCTGGATCACTTCCTCGTTGATCACACACTCTTCCACATCGTCCCGAGAGGGTATCTCGTACATGATCTCGAGCATGGCGCTCTCAAGGATCGCCCGAAGTCCCCGGGCTCCCGATTTCTGTTTGAGGGCCTTGCTCGCGACCGCGCGCAGGGCGCCATCGGTAAAGCGAAGACCCACCTCATCGAATTCGAAGAGCTTCTGGTACTGCTTCACTAGGGCGTTCTTCGGCTGAGTCAGAATTTCGAGCAATGCATCTTCCCCCAACTCCCCCAGAATCGCGTTGACAGGCAGTCGGCCGATGAACTCGGGAATCAATCCGAAGTGCAGCAAATCCTCTGCCTCCACGGAGCCCAGCAATTCACCCTTGCGCCGATCGGCCTTTACTTGGATATCGGCACCAAAGCCCAATCCCTTCACTCCGATTCGGCGTTCCACGATCTTTTCCAAGCCCACAAACGCACCTCCGCACAGAAAGAGGATGTTTGAGGTATCGATCTGCAAAAATTCCTGCTGGGGATGCTTTCGCCCTCCCTTCGGGGGGACGCTCGCGGTGGTGCCTTCGATGATTTTCAGCAGAGCCTGCTGGACGCCTTCGCCGGAAACGTCCCGGGTAATTGACGGGTTCTCGCTCTTTCGCGCGATTTTGTCGATCTCATCGATGTAGATGATTCCCTGCTGCGCGCGCTCAACGTCGTAGTTCGCGGCCTGCAAGAGGTTGAGGATGATGTTTTCTACATCCTCACCCACATAGCCCGCCTCGGTTAAAGTCGTCGCATCGGCAATGGTGAAGGGCACGTCGAGCACCTTGGCCAGGGTCTGAGCAAGCAGAGTCTTGCCGCAACCGGTGGGGCCAAGAAGCAGGATGTTGGCTTTTTGCAACTCGACATCGCCCACCAACGCTCCGCTCTCGATGCGGCGGTAGTGGTTGTGCACAGCCACCGCGAGCACCTTCTTGGCCTCTTCTTGGCCGATCACGTACTCGTCGAGCGCCGCCTTGATCTCCTTGGGCTTAAGGACTCGAGAAGCGGGGGCCTGGGTTTCTTCCTCGCCATACTCTTCGGCGATTATGTCGTTGCACAGTTCAATGCACTCGTCACAAATGTAGACCGTGGGTCCGGCGATGAGCTTTTTGACTTCCTTCTGACTCTTTCCGCAGAAAGAACACGAAAGGTTTGAATTGTCATCCCTCTGCTTCATCGCCCTACTCCTCCGCCTTGAGCAGCATGGACCTGCTCCTTCTCACCCGAACGGTTTTTCATGACCTGATCGACAATGCCGTACTTCAGCGCCTCTTCCGCGCTCATGTAATAATCGCGTTCGGTATCGTTACCAACCCTGTCTGCGGACTGGCCCGTCAACTCGGCGAGGATTTCATTCATCCGGTGCCGCAGACTGAGGATCTCCTTGGCCTGGATATCGATGTCCGAGGCCTGTCCCCGAGCGCCACCCATGGGCTGGTGAATCATGATCCGGGCGTTGCAAAGAGCGGTGCGCTTGCCCGGATGGCCGGCAGCGAGTAACCAGGCGCCCATGGAGGCCGCCTGCCCGATGCACGTCGTGTTCACTTGGGGGCGGATAAAACTCATGGTGTCGTAAATGGCGAGACCGGCGGTGATCGAACCCCCGGGAGAATTGATGTAGAGATGAATGTCCTGCTCCGGATCGTCCGCCTCCAGGAAGAGCAACTGGGCGACCACGACGTTGGCCACGTCATCGGTAATCTCAGTACCTAAGAAGATGACACGGTCTCGCAGCAGCCTCGAGTAGATATCGAAAACTCGTTCACCGCGTTGACTTTGCTCCACCACATAGGGAATCACCATCGAACTACTCCGCCGCCCTTTTTAAAACTGCTGACTCTCGTTAGTCCCAATCATACATGCGATCCGGCTAAACGTCCTAGCCGATTGCGCGATACTCCCGCGCTTCCCGACACCGATGAGGCCCGGGGGGATACCGCGGCCCGGGCGAGACAGGCCCTGGCTTTGTCTCGGCGTCTCCAGGCTCTTGTCTTTCATCGACACGTCGAACATCCCTCAAACCAGCCTAAAATTCGGTCACCGATGCAATCATTCATGTCCTGATCCATGTCCTGATCAATGTCCTGATCGACTGGCTCTCTCTTCGAGTCCCATCGGAGCCAGCGACAGAACCCGCGAGCTCCCAAAGCCCCCCAACGCCCGCATCAGCGGCCGGAACGTGGGATCTATGGGAGCAGTAAAGCCAGGATGAGACGGTGAGGGGGACGTCCGGTTCACCCGGCACAAAATTTCAGCCAACAAGCGTAGATCGTGCGCGACGACGAATCCAGCCCCTAACACGCCCAGGGGCATACGATATGCCCCTACTCTTCGCGGTGGCGGTGATCGTGCCGGTGACCGTGGCTGTGATCGTCGCCGCGGTCATCGTGGCGGTCGGGCGTATCCGTCTCCGCTTCAACCTTCGGGGGTCGACCCGTCATCCGTCGGTTCGGGCTCGACATCGACAACCTTCGCATGCTCGGCCAAGTAGGCGTAGACCTTGCGCTCCCGCACCTCTTGTTCGATGGCCGTCAACCAGCCCTGCTGCTCGGCCATAGCCCGCATGGGTTCGGCATCCATGCCCTGGGCCTTCGCCATCTCCGCGAGGCGCGTGTCGACTTCCTCCGAGGACGCCTCCATCCCCTGGTCGACCGCGATGGCATCCACCAAAAGCTGTTCGCGAACGCGCTGCTCCGCCATGGGGCGACCATCCTCCCGCATTCGTCGCAGCTGCTCGTGGAGAACATCCTCGGGCACCTGACCCTGGAATTGCTGATGCATTGACTGCATCTGGCTCTGGAGCTGGCCCTGCACCACCCCCGGCGGAACCTCGAAATCACAAAGAGCCATCAGGGACTCCATCAGCGATCGGTCGAGGGTCCGGACTGCATTCGCGTCCCGGGTCTTCTCCAGATCCGCTCGTAGCCGGATTCTCAGCTCATCGAGGGAATCATCCTGCCCGAGGTCCTTCGCAAATTCGTCGTCGAGTTCCGGCAACTCTTTCCGCCGAACCGCCACCACTTCGCAATCGAACTGGGCCAACTGACCATTCAGTTCATCCGGCCCGTAGTCGTCGGGGAAACTCACCTCGATCTGGCGGCTCTCCCCCGCCTTGACGCCCACGAGTTGATCCTCGAATCCCGGGATCATGGCCCCGGTGCCAAGTTCGAGATCCGCCCCATCGGCGCTGCCGCCTTGAAAGACTTTCCCGTCGATTCGGCCCACGAAATCCAGGGTCAGGGAATGCCCCTCGGCTGCCACGGTTCCCTCGGCCTCCTCCACCCACTTCGAGGCGTTCTGCCGCAAGCGCTCGACCTCGGCTTCCACTTCGTCGTCACCGACCAGCACTATGGGCTTTCGCCCCTCCACCTGGCCCAGATCCGGAAGCTCGATTTCGGGCTTCACTTCGACCCGCGCGGTGTAACAAAAAGGGCTGCCTACCTCGGGACGTTCGGCATCGATATCGGGTTCGGAGACCGGTTTGACCTCAGCGGTCTCGATGGCGGCCGCCAGGGTCTCGGAAACGAGAACCCGCTCCACCTGATCGGGGAGACTGGGCCCATAGACGCGCTCGAGCACCGAGCGCGGCACCTTGCCCGGGCGAAAGCCTTTGATGTTTGCGCTCTTGCGAAGTTCCCCGTAAGCGCTGTCGAAAGCTCTACCCACCCGTGCCACATCCACTTCAACCCGGAGGCTCCGGAGCACCGAACTCGTCTCGTTGCACTCCACTCGGATGTCGTCGTTTACACTGCCTGCTTCTGCCATCTCGTCCTATTTCCTCGCGCTGGTCACGCGCTCTAAATCTCCAGGCGGCGGCCGACTGTCGGCCTGCCGGGGGGCGCTGTCTCGGCCCCGGGCAACGTGCTTCGCCCTCGGTTCACCCGCTGTCCGATCACCCGTGTACGACCCCGGGCTTCGGCGAGGGGCGAACGATAGCCCCAGGGCACAGTACGCGCACGCACAGTACCCGCGGATAGCTGGAAAACGTGGTCGGCAGAGCACTCCGCTTCGCCGCCCCAAGCCCCACCTTACGCGGCGTGGCCTTAGCGGTGCCGGCGGCGTGGCCTCGAGGGGTGCTGGCTGGGCTGCCGGCTGTGGTGCCGGGGACAGGAGTCGAACCTGCACGTCCAAGGACGGTGGCTCCTAAGGCCACTGCGTCTACCAATTCCGCCACCCCGGCAACCGGACCCAGACAAGTCTAGCGGGACCGAGGGGGGTTGGTGAGCGCGCAGGGAATCGAACCCTGAACCTAGGGATTAAGAGTCCCTTGCTCTGCCAATTGAGCTACGCGCCCGGGCCGACATTAGCCACCCTGTTCATGGGGGCAAGGCCGCGTCGCATTCAACCGCCGTCCGTGCTTCGCCCCCAGCCCCCACCGCCTGGCGTTTCCACGATCAAACAATCGCCGGCGACGACCTCCCGCGAACACTTAGCCCCAAGCCGCTCTCGCCTTCCGTCACGATGAATTAAAATGTTCCTTCCCTTGGCACCGGGTCCACCGCCTTCCAGCCCCCAGGGTGCCACCTCGCGTCGCTCGGTCAACAGGCTGAGGGTCATCTCCGCCAGGAACCGGTAGCCCCGAACCAACCCATCCCCGCCTGGGTGAAGCCCCGCCCCCCCTGAATTCTGGCGCAGGGCGAAACGTTCGAGCCGAACGGGAAAGCGCGCTTCGAGCACCTCGGGGTCGGTGATCCGAGTATTTGTCATATGCGTATGCACCCCCGACGCGCCGTCGAAGCCCGGCCCTCCCCCGGCTCCGCCGCCCAGGGTCTCGTAGTAGCCAAACTCTGAGTTCCCGAACGTGACGTTGTTCATCGTGCCCTGACTTGCCGCGGCCAGACCCAGCGCGCCCAGCAACACGTCCACCACCCGCTGGGAGGTCTCGACGTTCCCCCCCACCACGGCGGAGCCCGGAGGCGGATCGAGGAGCGAAGCCGCGGGGATATACAGGTCAACCGGCCCAAGACAGCCGCCGTTGAGGGGCACGGCCTCGGCCACCAGCGAGCGCACCACGTAGATCAACGCCGCCTCGACCACCGCCCGGGGCGCATTCAAATTGTGGCGATCCGCGGGCCCTGTCCCCTCGAAATCCACCCGCATTCGGTCGCCTTCCACCCGCACCTCGACGCAAACGGGCGTGCCCGAATCCATCCGATCGGCGAAGCGATAGACCCCATCGGGCATTTTTCCGATCTCACGTGCGACCTTGGCCGCCGAGGCCCTTTGCAATTGCGCCATCGTGACCGCCACCGCCTGGGCGCCCTGCTCCCGGACCAGCGCCTCGAGGAGATGTTCTCCGGCCCGATTGGCCGCCACCATCGCCACCAAGTCGGCCAGGTTGTCATCGGGACAGCGGGCGGGATAGCGCGCCGTGGTGAGTATTTCGCGCACCCGTTCCTCGGCCAGGCGCCCGCCGGACACCAACCGAAAGGCCGGAATCAACACGCCCTCCTCCTCCAAGCGAGTCGAATCGGGGGGCATCGATCCGGGCGTGGTCCCGCCGAGATCGGCGTGATGCCCCCGGCTCGCCACGAAGAAGCTCGGCGCAAGCTGACCCGCCACAAAGACCGGCGTCACCACCGTGATATCGGGCAGATGCGACCCCCCTTCAAAGGGATCGTTGGTGACCACCGCCTCGCCGGGCGCCAAGTCCCCGAAGCGCTGGCGCACCGCTCGCACCGTGGCCCCCATCGCGCCCAAATGCACCGGGATGTGGGGCGCGTTGGCGACGAGCCCCCCCTCGGCGTCGAAGACCGCGCACGAGTAGTCGAGCCGTTCTTTGATATTGGTCGAAACCGCTGTGTTTCTCAGCACCGCCCCCATCTGCTCGGCCATGGACATGAAGCGGTTGCCCAGGACTTCGAGCCGGACGGGATCGGCGCGCTCGAGTTCGCCGCCCCCCCCAACCCGCTGATGCTCCTGGGCCTTGGCCGCCGGGTTCCCCCCATCGCTCAGCCGCAGCACACCGTCGGCGGTCAGGCTGAGCACGAAACCCGGATCCACCACCACCGTGCCCGCATCCTCAAGGATCAACGCTGGGCCCACCAGTTCGCATCCCGCCGGCAGATCCTCTCGGCGGTAGACCGGGGTGTCCAAGCGGCCCGCTTCCGGAAAATAAACCGAGACCCGCCGCAGCGGACGCGCGTCCCCGCCCAACTCGGCAGCGTTCTCCGGGCCGGAGTCCGGCGGCCGGTCCGGGGCCTCCTTGGGCGGAGCCACCGCGCGCACCCGGGCCGTCACAATCTCGACCTCGCGCTCCGGGCGCGTATACCCGAAGCGCCGCCGGTGTTCGGCGGTAAAAGCCGCCCGCCAGGCCTCCGCCCGGTCAGCCCGATCGCTGGGTGCCGGGACGGTCAGGGCGGACTCGCTCCCGCGGTAGCGCAGGTCGAGGCTCCGCTCGCTGCGCAGCAAGTCCATCGCCACCCCCTCGGCGGCTAGGGCCCGGCGGCCCTCGGCCTCGAGTTCGGCCAGGATTTCATCCATCGCCCCAGGCAAGGGCCCGACCGGATCCAGCCACGCGCGACCGGCGTCCCGCTGAGCGTCCCAGGTTACGTCCGCCAGTCCGATCCCGTATGCCGAGAGCAGACCCGCAAGCGGGTGAAGCAGGATTGTTTCGATCCCCAACAGGCGCGCGAGGGCGCATACGTGCTGACCCCCAGCGCCGCCAAAGCCCACCAGGACATGCTCCCGGGGGTCGATCCCCCGGGCCACCGAAACCTGGGAAATGGCTTCGGCCATGCTCGCGTTGGCAATCTCGACAAAGCCCCCAGCGATTTCATCCTCATCCATGTCCAGCCCCGCCGATGCCAGGCGAAGGCGTAATTCGCCCAGGACACGCTCCGCCGGTTCCGGGCGCACCGGGAAGGGAAAGCGATCGGGCTGCACTCGGCCCAGAGCCAGGTTCGCATCGGTCAGGCTGAGTTCCCGGGCTTTGGGCTGGCCGGACTCATCCAGCAGCCCGTAACACAGAGGCCCGGGATCCGAGCCCGCACTCTCGGGCCCCACGGTCAGCCGAAAACCGTCGAAGCGGCACAGGGACCCGCCTCCCGCGGCCACCGTATGAATGCGCAACATGGGGGCGCGCACCCGGACACCCCCCACCCGAGTCTCGAAGACTCGGTCGACCTCTCCACTCTCGATCAAGGAAACATCCGTGGACGTGCCCCCCATGTCGAAGGCCAGGGCCCGGGCGTAGCCCGCAGTGGCCGCCACCCGGGCCGCGGCGACGACCC
This sequence comes from uncultured Myxococcales bacterium, assembly GCA_963933695.1. Taxonomy (GTDB): domain Bacteria; phylum Myxococcota_A; class UBA9160; order UBA9160; family UBA4427; genus JAZXM01. Next base: position 7,845 of record CAWVXN010000078.1, read on the forward strand.
CGCCCGCCGGCCCGGAAAGCAATGCGTTGGGGCCACGAAAGCGCTCGGCGTCGGTGAGGCCACCCGATGACTGCATGAAGCGCAACCGCGAGCCCGGAAGCGCCCTGACCAACTCCGCCACGTGAGCGCGCAGCAGCGGCGTCAGGTAGGCATCGGCCACGGTCGTTTCGCTCCGAGCCAAGAAGCCCAGCTCCCGGGCCACAGCGTGGGAGCAGACCACATGACCAAAACCGATTTCCTGGGCCAGACGGGCGATGCGTTGCTCGAACTCGGGAAACGCGTAGGCGTGCATCAACGAAATCGCCAGGGAGTCCAGCCCCTGACGCCGGGCTGCCGTGAGTTCCTTCCCCAGCGCCTCCAGATCGAGATCTTCTACCACAGCACCGTCCACGGAAACTCGTCCCGCGCACTCAATCACCGCCGACTGAAGCACGCCGGGGCGTCGAATATCCAGCGCAAAGAGGGAGGGCCGCTCCTGGGTCCCGATGGTCAACACATCACCCAGGCCGCGGTTGGTCACCCACAGCGTCGGCGCACCCCGGCGTTCAAGCAGCGCGTTGGTCGCCACAGTAGACCCCAGCTTGACCTCGCAGGCGGGCAAGGCCTCCCCAGGCGCCACGACACCCTCGCGCTCGAGAATCGTGCGGATGCCTTGAACAGGCCCCGAATCCGAGGACAACAGCTTGCAGTGAACCCGGCGTCCATCGGGCGCTCGGCCGATGCAATCGGTAAAAGTCCCCCCCCGATCGATCCAGAACGACCATCCCGAAAGCGCGGGTTCGGTGTCTTCGCCCGCCACCGCCTACGCTCCAATCCCCAGGCGGCTTAGCCGCCCAGCAAGAACTCGGCCTTCAGTCCCCACGGCGAGCCCGACCTCCCGGCAATCTGCTCCGCACTCGCGTAACGCCCTGGCCCAGCGCGCCGCGCAGGGCCGAATCGCCCAACGCCCAGCCGGCCACCCCCACCGTCACCAGAAAAACCCCGCCGCCGAGCGCAAGATCCTGAAGCCCCGAGCCCGGCTCCCCGCCGATCACCTGGCTGGCCGCCAGGGCCGCCAGTCCGCCCGCCGCGAGGCCGCGGATCCCGGTCGAGAGCAGGGGCGCTAGGTCGGGACCGCCAAAGCGAATCCTCGCCCAGGCCAAGGTCAGGAGCGCGTTCAGGTTGATGGCGATTCCGCCCGCCACCACCAAGCCCTCGGCCCCGAAGCGCGCTGCCAGGCTCGTATAAAGCGGGATCGCGCCCAGGGCGATCAGCGTTCCCAGCCCCATGGGCCGCCACATTTCTCCCCGTGCAAAGAACCCGCGCACCGCGATCTGCTGAACCACCCAGCCCGGAATGGCGAGCCCCATCCAGGCCAGCAGCGCTGAAACCCGAACCGTATCGCTCGAGCCGAATGCCCCGCGCTGATAGACCAGTTCGACGGCGGGCCCGGCCAGGACATAGCAAGCCAAAGCGGCCCAGACGGCGAGGACCAGAGTGATGCGCAGGGTTCCCAGCAGTTGCGCGTCGAGTTCCCGGGAGCGGCCCGCGGCGTGCAGGGAGGCGAGACTCGGTAGCGCGGCGGTGGCCACCGCCTGCCCGATCACCGCCACCGGCGCCATCATGAGCTTGCGCGCGAAAGCCAGGGACGCGACGACTCCCACCCCCAGGCCCGCACCGAAAATCCGCTCATACCACTCATCCACAGTGGTCAGGGACAGGCCGAGCATCAAGGGCAAGGCCCCCCACAGATAGACTAGGAAACGCCGATCCCAGGGCGCCAAGCGGAAGCCCACGCCGCCGAGTCGGCGGGCGTCGTAGACCGGAAAAACCCAATTCCCCAGCACGGCCCCGGCCAACGCGCCCCAAGCGAAACCCTCGACCGAACCCGTGAGCCAACCGCCCGCGATGATCGATCCGTTGTAGATGATCGGCGCGGCGGCCTGGGCGGCAAAGCGGCCGTGGGCCATCAGGACCGCGCGCACGATTCCTCCGGCGATAAAGAAGATCTGGCCCGGCAACACGATGCGGGTCAGGCGCACGGTCTCGGCCCGGGTGGCCGCGTCAAAGCCGGCGAACTGGAGATCCACCAGGGCATCGGCATACACCCAGAGGGCCGCAGTGAGCACACAGCTCAGAGCACCCAAGGTGCCCAGCACCGTGTGGAAAAGTTTTCTCGCCGCGCCTTCGCCATCGTTGTGCAGGGTTCGCAGATAGAGCGGCGTGAAAGCGATGGCGAGGGCGCCCCCGGCCAGCAAATAA